>CAYLIX010000029.1:0-11524 GCA_964383775.1 uncultured Planctomycetia bacterium | reverse complement strand
TAATTTTGAAAGAACACAACCTTAAGAAAGGCAAAGAATCAGCAAAAACATTTAAGAATTTGGAGACTGAAAAGAGGTCAGCATAATGGGTGTAGTCATGTATATAGGAGAAGAAGATGAACGGGCTAAAGAAACAGATACTTGTGATCGAAGATGAGAAGGATATGGCCGATCTCATTGTGCGGGCACTCAGGAATGTGGGTTATGATGTAGACGCTGCGTATGATGGAGAGGAAGGGTTTGATAAGGTGTTGAGTATGCGGCCCCAGCTCGTCTTACTGGATATAACTCTGCCAAAGCTTGATGGCAGGGATCTCCTTAAGAGGATAAAAGGTAGCAAAGATACAAAGGATATCTATGTGGTCATCATCTCTGCAAAGGGGGAGCAGTGGGACCGTAACATTGGTCTTGAATTAGGCGCGGAAGAGTACCTTGAAAAACCCCTTGAGATTGCGAAATTACTGCGGCAAGTAGAGAATACCTTCGAAAAGATCAATCCAATATAGTCCCCACCAAAGCCCTTCTTGACAAAATACCCTTTTTATTATATAGTATTTATGCTTATAATAATGATATTATTAAATCATATCAGACGGAGGTGGGATTTTGGCGGAATTTAAGACTAAAGATCTGCGTAATATAATCCTCTTAGGCCATTCACATGCAGGGAAGACCCAGACCATAGAAGCGCTCCTATATGCAGGAGGCGCCATACCAAAGCCGGGAACTGTCCGTGAGAAGAATACAGTCTCAGATTATAATGAAGATGAGAAGGAGAGGCAGGCCAGCATCAATTCAAGCCTTATGCATATAACCCATAATAATATAAAGATCAATATGATCGATATGCCTGGATTCTCTGATTTTCAGGGAGAGATTATGGGGGGATTAAAGGCCGTTGAAGCGGCAATATTGATAGTGAACGGTTCTTCCGGCCTGGAAGTAGGAACAGAGGCCATGATTAAGCTCATAGTAAGAGAGAATATACCCGCTTTAATATTTATAAATCGCATGGATAAAGAAGACGCAGATTTTAGCAAGTGCGTGAATTCATTAAAGACAAAGCTTAAGAAGGGCATAGCCGTAGTGGGTTATCCTTCTGGAGCCGGACCGTCGCTTAATGGAACTGTAAACCTCCTGACCAAAGAAGGCATGGATAAGCTCTCCGGTGATGCTAAAGAGGAAGCAAATACCCTTGCCAATTCCCTATCCGAGGCAGTGGCAGAGTCAGACGATGCATTATTGGAGAAGTACCTTGATAAGGGTGAACTCTCTAAAGAAGAGATAGCCGGCGCATTTAAAAAAGGCGTATCTTCCGGGAAGATCGTACCTGTATTTGCAGGCTCGGCAATTAAAGATATCGGTATAAAAGAGTTGTTAGGGGCAATAGAGGAGTTTTTGCCTTCTCCATTAGAGAGGGATCCGGTAGAGGCGCAGAATGGATCCAATGATGAACCGATGAAGATAGAAGTAAAACCGGATGGGGCGCTTGCATCACAGGTATTTAAGACGATATACGATTCTTATGTGGGGCAGATCAATATACTGAAGGTCTTCCAGGGTAAGCTTGTCGGCAACAGTACTATATATAATGTTTCGAAGCAATCCAGGGAAAAGCTGAGCCCCCTCTTTGCAATGCAGGGCAGGGAGCAGAAACCCCAGGATATTGCTTATGCAGGAGATATTGTGGCTGTGATCAAGCTTAAAGATACTGCGACCAATGACTCCCTGGGAGACGAAAAGAGCGCGATCTCTTTTCAGGATATAAACTTCCCGGAACCTGCCATCTCCTTCTCCATTAAGCCGAAGACACGTTCCGATGAAGACAAGATCATGACCGCCCTCCATAAGATCACTATGGAGGACCCGACATTCCGCAGCACCAGGGATGCACAGACAAAAGAGCTTATCACTTCCGGCATGGGAGAGCTGCATATCAATATAATGTTAAAGCGCATGAAGCATCGCTATGGCGTGGATGTAGATATGGGCACACCAAAGGTGGCCTATAAAGAGACGATTACCAGTAAGGGTGATGCACATTACCGCCATAAGAAACAGAGCGGTGGGGCAGGACAATTTGCAGAGGTCTGGCTGCGTGTAGAGCCTACGCCAAGGAAGAGCGGATTTGAATTTGTAGATGAGGTAGTAGGCGGGGCGATCCCTACGCAGTTTGTAGCAAGCTGTGAAAAGGGTATAAAGATTTCAATGGAGAGCGGTATACTGGCCGGTTTCTCTATGGTAGATGTAAGGGCAATTGTGTATGATGGCAAGACCCACCCTGTTGACTCCAAAGATATAGCTTTTCAGATAGCTGCCAGGCATGCCTTTAAAGATGCCGTGCTAAAGGCAAAACCTGTTATATTGGAACCTATAATGGATGTTGAGATCACAGTACCTGATGAGTATATGGGTGATATAACGGGCAGCCTCAACTCCAGAAGGGGCAGGATCATGGGCATGGAGCCTGGTGAAGGTAGCCAGGTTATAAAGGCAAAGGTGCCCTTAGAAGAGATGTATAAGTATGTAAACGAACTAAAGTCTATTACTGCGGGTCGGGGTACATATGTGATGCAGTTTTCGCATTATGAGATAGTCCCCTCTAATCTGGCGCAGGCAATTATTGAGAAGACAAAGAAGGCAAAGGAAGAGGCACATAAATAACGATGTAGCACATAAAAAACGATGTAGGGCACACTTTAGTGTGCCTTTAGGAGGAAAGAGGAGAGTTCATGTCAGGACATTCAAAATGGGCGAGTATAAAACATAAGAAAGCGGCAACCGATTCAAAGAGGGGAAAGATCTTTACAAAGATCATAAAAGAGATCACTGTGGCCGCTCGTAATGGCGGCGGAAAGATGGAAGTTAACCCACGCCTGCGCTTGGCTGTGCAGAGGGCAAAACAGGCAAATATGCCGGCCAATAATATCGATCGCGCAATAAAGAAGGGTACCGGCGAGCTGGAGGGCGTAACCTACGAAGAGGTAGTATATGAGGGGTATGGCCCCGGGGGTGTTGCAATATACGTGGAAGTCGTGACGGACAATAAGAACAGGACGACCGCGGAAGTAAGAAATACGTTCTCTAAGTTTGGCGGTAATATGGCCGGGTCAGGCTCTGTATCATGGATGTTTGAAAAGAAGGGATGCCTTATAGTGAATAAGAAGAGCATTGATGAGGATGCCCTTATGCACATTGCGCTGGACAACGGCGCAGAGGATCTTAATACTGAAGAGGATATATTTGAGATAAAGACCCTGCCGCAGGACTTTGAAAAGGTAAAGAAGGCGATTGAAGATAAAGGCATCAAGATAGAGAGCTCAGAGATAACGATGATGCCGAAGAGCACTATAAAGATCACCGGCGATAAGGCAAAGAAACTTTTGTCTTTAAGTGATACCCTTGAAGAGAATGATGATGTGCAGCATGTATATGCAAATTTTGATATACCTGATGAGATCTTGAAGGAGAAGAATTAAGGGGTAAGACAGAAGATGCGTATTCTTGGGATAGATCCCGGGCTGCAGATTACTGGCTATGGCCTGATAGAGGCAAGAGACAGAAGTTTTAAATTGATAGAAGCGGGCGTGATAAGGACTTACCCGAAGGAAGGCATAGAAGGCAGACTCTCAAAGATATATGCCAACCTTTCAGATATTATTGATGAGTACCGCCCGGGTATTTTAGTGCTGGAGAAGTTGTACGCTCATTATAAACATCCCACCACTGCACTTTTAATGGGGCACGCGCGTGGGACAATATGCCTTTTGTGCGGACAAAAAGACGTAGGCCTTGTAAGTTATCCATCTACGAGGATAAAGAAGGCAGTCGTTGGAAAAGGGCATGCGCCAAAGGGTCAAGTAGCAGGTATGGTAAAGAACCTCTTAGGGCTCAAGAGCATACCAAAGCCGAATGATATAACCGATGCCCTGGCCATTGCAATTAGCCACGCATATATCGCAGGTAGTTAGCATATTTTATAAGCTGTAGGGCAGGTTTCAACCTGCCATGGTGTAAAATGATTTCACGGATATCAGGTAAGATTAAAAAGAGGGATGTGATGAGCGTGCTCGTAGACGTTAACGGCATATGCTACGAGGTCTTTGTGCCCAAGGCCATAATGAAGAAGATGGATAAACATGTTATCAAAGACGAAGAGGTAGAATTTATTACATACCATTATTACCAGGTAGATCCTTCAAGATCCATTCCCATGCTTATAGGCTTTTTCAATGAGGTAGAGAGGGAGTTTTTCGAGCAGTTTATTACTGTATCTGGTGTAGGGCCTAAGGCAGCATGTAAGGCGCTTACATTACCCTTTTCAACAATAGCCGATGCCATAGATAAGGGTGACTCTGCGCTATTGAAGACATTACCGGGCATAGGCGACCAGAGGGCCAGAGAGATCATTGCCAAGCTGCAGAGCAGGGTAGGTAAGTACGGCCTTATCCAGGATAAAGCAGATCGGGAAGGCGGATCAGAGTCAAAGAGTGATGTAAAGAGTGAGGCGGTGAGCGTGCTTTTACAGCTGCAGTATAAGAAGAGGGATGCCGAGCAGATGGTAGAGGATGCCTTTTTACGCAATACTAAGATAAAGAACTGCGAAGAGCTCTTAAACGAGGTCTATAAACAGAAGGCAAAGTAGACTTGAGGCCATATGTCAGAAGATAAAGGAAAAGCACAAGAGCGGGAAAGATTCATAGACAGAAAAGAGACTGAAGAGGACGTAGTATTTAATCTCTCTCTTCGCCCGACAAAGGTAAATGAATTTGTGGGCCAGAAGAAGGTTATGGATAACCTCTTGATCGGTCTTGAAGCGGCCAAGAAGAGGGGTGAGCCGCTCGAGCATGTGCTCTTTAGCGGCCCGCCAGGCCTTGGAAAGACTACACTTGCCCATGTAATAGCGCACGAGATGGGCACAAAGATAACTGCCACAAGCGGTCCTGCCATAGAGCGTGCAGGTGACCTTATAGGTATACTCACAAATCTCTCTCAGGGAGACATACTCTTTATAGATGAGATACATCGCCTCTCTAAGGTGGTAGAGGAGTTTATCTATCCTGCTATGGAGAATTACCAGATCGACTTTGTCATAGATAAAGGACCGTATGCCAAGACCATAAAGTTTAATCTGAAACGTTTTACGCTTATAGGTGCTACTACCAGGGCAGGGCTTTTAACCGCGCCCATGAGAGGGCGCTTTGGCATGTTCTACCATATGGATTTTTACAATACAGAAGAGCTCTCTGCAATATTAAAGCGATCCGCCAAACTTCTTAATATAAAACTGAATGATGAATGTGCTCAGCAGATAGCAAGGCGCTCACGCGGTACCCCCAGGATAGCGAACAGACTGCTTAGACGCGTAAGGGACTGGGCAGATGTTAAGTCCGGAGGCCGCATTAATAAGGAAGTGGTCCTGGCAGCATTGACAGCACTCGGTATAGATGGGAATGGTCTCGACCTTATAGACAGAAAGGTGCTCAAGACCATCATAGACTTTTTTAATGGCGGGCCGGTCGGTATAGAATCACTTGCAGCTACGCTCAATGAAGAGAGCGATACGATCGTAGATATGGTAGAACCATTCTTACTTAAGGCAGGTTTCTTAAAACGTACCCCGCGTGGCAGGGAAGTGACAAGCCTGGCAAGGCGCCACCTCGGCTCAAAGGAATTGCAGAAGGAACTATTTTAGTTGTATGAAGTTACTATTGCATATCTGCTGCGCTCCCTGCACCATATACCCATTCGACTCGCTCAAAAATGAAGGTTTTACTTCTGTAACAGGCTTCTTCTATAATCCCAATATACATCCCTACACAGAGTATAAAAAAAGAGAAAAGGCCCTCCAGGAATATTCAAAGAAGCACAATATCCCCGTGACCTTTGGCAAATATGATATGGATAATTTCTTTGTCACTATATCCCAAAATATGGCCCAGGGCACAAGGTGCAAAGAGTGCTGGCGTATGAGGCTTTTGGAGACGGCAAGATTTGCAAAAGAGAATAATTATGATGCATTTACTACTACTCTGTTGGTGAGCCCGTATCAGGACAAGGATCTCATAAAAGAGATAGGTATGGATATCCAGGATAAATATGGAGTCAGATTCTTATACAAGGACTTTACAGATGGTTTCAGGGAATCACAGGCAAAGGCAAAGGAAGAAGATATATACAGGCAGAAGTATTGTGGCTGCGTATTCAGCGAAAGAGAAAGATATGATAAGAGCTTGATTATGGACAGACGATGAAGAGAATAAACCTTCTTATTAGCATATTTTTGGTATTTTCATTAATAAATCTTGTACCATCTTGCCTGGGGTACAATGATGAAAGCCTGAGGATATCCGTTCTTAATGATGCGGATAGCCTTACCCTTAACATAAAAGGGCAATACTCTATAGCCACACTAAATACCGACGAAGTAATAAGAGAAGGCAGAGATCTATTTGAGGCCAGGGTAGTACCTACAAGAAAAGGCCTTACCATATCCAGAGAGCCTTTTGATATATATGGAGTAAAGATAATACCCTCTGATAATGCCTCTGTCTCTATAGGCAAGCGCTCATTCCGCGGTAAGCTCGATATTATACGTAAAGAGAATGAGAAGCTCCTCGTAATAAATCATGTAGGATTGGAAGATTACCTGAAGGGTGTCCTATACCATGAGGTCTCTCATTGGTGGCCAATGGAGACATTAAAGGCGCAGGCTATAACTGCCAGGACATATGCGCTCTACCAGAGATCCCTGATGCAGCAAAGAGATTTTGACTTAACGAACGATATATATTCGCAGGTCTATGGCGGTAAACATTCTGAGAGGCTAAAGACCAATATCGCCGTCGATAAGACACGTGGGATGGTACTGGCATTTGACAATGCAATCTTCCCAACATACTATCATGCAACGTGCGGCGGCCGTACTGAAGATAGCGTAAATATATGGGACATAGAATTGCTGCCCCTGAAAGGAGTAAAGTGCATCTTTTGCAAATATTCACCACATTATAAGTGGAAGAAGGGTATATCTTTCGATGATATAAAGAATAGACTCTCAAATGCCGGTTATGAAATCGGCCAGATACAAAACTTAGATACTACAGCCAAGAATACTTCAGGCAGGATAGAATACGTAAGTGTGCTATCCACTAAAGAGCTTAAGATCCCTGCCAATGACTTTAGGCTGGCCATGGGACCAAATATTATCCGCAGCACAAACTTTTCATTGAAGGTGAAGAATAAGACTGCTCTCTTTTATGGCCGTGGATGGGGCCATGGCGTGGGCATGTGCCAATGGGGGGCATTCTTCCTGGGGTTGAGACGCTATAAAGTGCGTGACATATTACGATACTATTATCCAGGGGCAAAGATAAAGAGATATGAAGCTAAGTAATTTTGATTATAACCTCCCTAAGGAACTCATTGCGCAGTATCCCTTAAAAGAACGCGGCTCTTCGAGGATGATGGTCCTCGATAGAGACAAGGGGACCATCGAACACAAATATTTTAAGGACCTCATATCTTATCTAAAGAAGGATGATACGATAGTCTTCAATGATAGCAGGGTGATCCCGGCCAGGATACCATGCAAGAGAACCACAGGCGGTAAGGCTGAGATATTCATACTAAAGAGAGTTGATAAGAACCTCTACGAGGCATTGGTAAGGCCATCGGCTAAATTACAGGTAGGCAGTCGGCTCTTATCTGGCGATGGCAGAGACCTTGCTATAGTGGCAGGAGATAGCAGCCCTGGTAAATTGATAAAGTTCGACGATACCGTAGATATAGATAACTGCCTCGATAAGATAGGGCGCATCCCTTTGCCGCCATATATAAAGAGAGACCCTGATGACTCAGACGATACAAGATATCAGACTATATATGCACGTGAAGACGGATCGAGCGCTTCACCGACAGCAGGGCTCCATTTTACAGAAGATACTCTAAAGTTTTTAGAGAGGCAGGGTATAGGCTCTTTTTATGTTACCTTGCATGTCAGCTATGGTACATTTGCCCCTGTGAAAGTAGAGAAGATAGAAGACCATAAGATCCACAGTGAGTTCTTTAGATTAAGGGGCAGTGATAAGACTGAATTGAAGAGAAGAAAAGCACTGGGCAGAGTAATGGCTGTAGGTACGACGACTACAAGAGTCCTTGAGACTAATAGAGATGTGATATTAAATGGCAATGGCAAGGATGACATTGAAGGCTGGACAGATATCTTTATCTACCCACCTTATAAATTTGGTATGGTAGATATGCTTTTGACAAACTTTCATCTGCCAAAGTCCACCCTGCTTATGTTGGTGAGCGCGTTTGCAGGCAGGGAATTCATATTAAAGGCATACGAGGAGGCAGTAGTACATAAGTACAGGTTCTATTCGTACGGTGACTGCATGCTCATACTATGAGTTATAAAATAACTAAAGAGTGCAGGGATACTGAAGCGAGATGCGGGATCTTAAAGACTGCGCATGGTGATGTAAGGACGCCGGTCTTTATGCCTGTAGGTACACAGGCTACGGTCAAGACCCTCTCCAATCAGGACCTTATCGATTCATCTGCCCAGATGATGCTCTGTAACGCATACCATCTCTATCTACGCCCCGGAGAAGAGATCATAAAGAAGGCAGGCGGATTGCATAAATTTGCTTCATGGCAGCGCCCAATACTTACTGATAGCGGTGGATTCCAGGTCTTTAGTCTTGCAAAGCTTATGAAGGTGACTGAGGAGGGAGTAAAATTTTCATCTCATCTGGATGGATCAAAGCACTTTCTCTCACCCGAGGATGTCATAAGGATCGAGACGATTCTCGGCAGCGATATAATGATGCCGCTCGACGAGTGTGCGGAATATCCATGTCCGAAGAAGAAGGCAAAAGATTCACTCGATCTTACCACAAAGTGGGCCAAGAGATCGAGGATTGCACATAGATCTGCAGAATCGAATCAGATGTTATTCGGGATAGTCCAGGGATCTACTTATCTCGATTTACGCACAGAGGCTGCCAAGCGCCTTATCGAGATAGGCTTTGATGGGTATGCTGTAGGAGGGGTCAGTGTTGGTGAGCCAAAGGAGCTTATCTATGAGATAGTTGAGCATACAACCAAGAGCTTGCCAAAAGATAAGCCAAGATACTTAATGGGCGTAGGTACACCGATAGATATCATAGAGGCAGTATCCAGAGGCATAGACATGTTTGATTGTGTCATGCCCACTCGAAATGGCCGCAGCGGAACAGCATTTACCAGGGGAGGAAAACTGGTCTTAAGAAATGCCGGTTATTCTGAAGATTTCAGGCCAATAGATGAGGGGTGCACCTGCTTTACATGTAAGACTCACACCCGTTCTTACATAAGGCATCTCTATAATACGGACGAGATATTGGGGTTGAAGCTTGTCTCCTTGCATAACATACACTTTTATGCTACACTAATGAGAAATATCAGGGATGCGATAGACCAGGATAGGTTCAAAGAGTTCAAAAGAGATTTTCTAACTCAATATAACGGAGGATGATATGCCAACTGCACAGGGAAGCCCAATGCCGCACATATTCATGATGCTGGCGATATTCTTTATATTCTATTTTATACTAATTAGACCCCAACAGAAGCTCCAGCAGAAGAAACAGCTCGAACACCAGGCAATGCTAAACACCTTAAAGAAGAACGACGAAGTCATAACGACTGGCGGCGTGCATGGTACGATCGTAAATGTTAAAGAGAAGACCATAGTGCTGCGCGTAGATGATAACTGCAGGATGGAGATGGAGAAGAACTCCATCGCAACGCTCAAGAAGCCGCGCGGATAGATATTACTTACGGAGGTATTAAGCTCATGACCAAGAAGATGAAATGGAAATTTGTACTGGTGATACTGGCAGTAGCCCTTGCTATATGGAAGGTATATCCGCCTCTCGATATCTATGATAAAGATGGAAATGTAACCCAGGATGGAAAGATCAACCTTGGTCTCGATCTGCAGGGCGGCATGTACCTGGTACTGGAAGTAGACATAGAGAGCTTACCTGAAGAGGCAAAGAAGGATGCTACGGACAGGGCGCTTGAGATAATTCGTAACCGCATAGACCAGTTTGGTGTGTTGGAACCGATCATACAGCGAGAAGGCGCAAACAGGATCATCATACAGCTGCCTGGTATAACTGACCGGGAGAGGGCAATAGACCTGATAGGCAAGACTGCACATCTGGAATTTATCCTGGTAGAGAATGACCCGGATCTCTTAAAGAAGGCCCTGGATGGCGAAGAGACACCTGGGTATGTACTAAAGACCCTGGCAAAGGATAGCCTGCTTTTGGAAGATAAGGCCTCCCTTGCAGGCGATAGACTCGTTGATGCGAGCGTTGAATTCAGCCAGCAGCAATTTGGCCAACCGTATGTATCCATCTCATTAGACGGCGAAGGCGCAAAGATATTCTCTGATCTTACAGGAGCCAATGTAGATAAGAGGCTGGCAATAGTATTGGACGGTGTTGTACAATCTGCACCGGTGATAAGGGAGAAGATCCCTTCAGGCAGGGCACAGATCACAGGTAACTTCTCCGTAGATGAAGCAAATGACCTAGCCATTGTATTACGGGCAGGCGCATTGCCAGCGCCAACTGAGATTATTGAAGAGAGGACCGTTGGCCCGACACTGGGAAAAGACTCCATAAGAAACGGTCTGCGCGCAATACTGATAGGTGGAGTGGCCGTCATCATATTTATGGCCTTATACTATCTCGTCACAGGATTGATAGCCAACCTAGCACTCTGTCTCAATCTCCTCTTCATAGGCGGTACGCTCGCTTATTTTCACGGAACACTCACACTTCCGGGCATAGCGGGTCTGCTCTTGACCATAGGTATGGCCGTTGATGCGAATGTGCTAATATTCGAGAGGATAAGAGAAGAGCTCGCACTGGGAAAACATATACAATCTGCAATATCCAGCGGCTACCAAAAGGCATTCCTTACGATATTGGACTCCAATGTAACTACCTTGATAACAGCGCTCATACTATTTCAATTTGGTACCGGGCCTGTAAGGGGATTTGCCACTACATTGAGCATAGGTATATTGGCGAGTATGTTTACAGCCCTTATCGTAACACGTCTCGTACTCGATATATTGACCAAGATCGTGGGTGTTAAAAAGCTGCATATGCTGCGCATTATAAAGAAACCCAACATAAACTTTATCGGCGTCAGAAAAATCGCCTATGTCCTCTCTATATTTATTATAGCGGGTGGCCTATTTACATTTGCATCGAGGGGCCAGAAGAACTTTGGCATAGACTTTACCGGTGGAACGATCCAGCAATTCAGGTTCAGGGATCCTTTGTCACTCGATACGGCCAGGGACATCTTAAGAGATATAGGGCTCGGCGCATCGCCTATACAACAATTTGGTGAAAACAGAGAAGTGATAATAAGGACGTTTGAGGATACTTCACAGGTAGTGCTCGATAAATTTAAGACGAGTTTTTAGGTTAATCCATTTGAGGTGCTGCGCATT
>CAYLIX010000028.1:0-11715 GCA_964383775.1 uncultured Planctomycetia bacterium | reverse complement strand
GGGTCCTCCCCGGAGCGGCCGCGGAGTACCTCATGCATCGGTCAGTGATCCGTCACTCGCTATAAATCTTATACCTTCATATGTATCTGCTGCACCTTCGCTTGGCGTCCATGTAAATATCTGGGTTGCACTGTCAAATACTGCGCCTGCGGGCAGCCCTTCTGCAGAATATATAATCTCATCCTCATCAGTATCTGTTGCAGAGATAGTAAACAATAATGTAGCTCCTTCACCAATAAACTTATTTCCTATGGGGCTCAAGATGGGCGCGCGATTTTTATCGACTACTGTAATATATATCTCTTCATAGTCTGTCAATGCACCATCACTTACAGTAATACCTAAATACGTAGTGCCGGCCTGATCATATCCGGGTGTCCATGTAAATGTACGCGTAGCACTGTCAAATGACGCGCCTTCCTGTATATTTGTGAGGGCATATGTAAGCGTATCTCCATCAGGGTCTGTGGCTGTTATTGTGAATTGTAGAGTCTCACCTTCATTTACACTCTTATTGCCCGGGTCTGTCAAGACCGGGGCATGGTTTAGGTCGAGCACTGTGATCGTGATATCTTCGTATACTGTATTTTCGCTTGTGGATGATACCTCTGCTGCCAAAGCGCCTGCCAATGCATTATCGTTTGAACCAGCATAAAGATCAGCATGTGAAACCCTCAGCTCATCAATGTTGCCATCAAGATATGCGCTCCACCCTCCGCCACCAAGAGTCGGATAAGCACCTACGCGCAGCGGCGCAGATATATCCGGCATAGGATTTGCGCTCGTCCTCACGAACCCTATCTCTACATCATCCACATAACATTTAAAGTCATTGCCCCCTCTTGCAAAGGCAAGATGATACCAGGTATCTTCAGATGGGTTCCAGGGAAATGTCCATGGGCCTATCTTTGTTCCGGATGACCCTGTATATGCGAAGAACTGCACATACCCATATTCATAGTGCAAACGCCAACCATGGCCGCCATCACTCTTCTGCGCCACAAAACCGCAATTATCAAGGCTGCTTAAGCGTACCCAAAAATCTACAGTAAAGTCATTGGTTCCAAAGTACCAATCTTCACTATCCGGTATATCAAGATAGTCTTCACTTCCATCCAGGCTCAGGGATCCTTGTCCCACATTGTAAACAGAATCATCAAGCGCTGCATTGCCATGTAACTGCGCTACATGGTTGCTGGATGAGCTGTCATCCAGATTTGCATCAAATCGCAAAAGGAGTTTAGTCTCCCCGCCTATAGGCGCAGGCTCTTCTGTCTCTCCGCCGCCTCCTGAGTTTCCATCAGATACCTGGAACCGGACATTCTCATACGAGCCGGATTGCCTGGAGCCTGGAGTCCAGGTAAAGATCTGTGTATCAGCGTCAAATACTGCGCCTTGCGGCAGGTTTGTTGCGGAATAGATAAGCTCGTCTCCTTCCGGATCATTTGCTACGACTGTAAACTCCAAAGGTGACAACTCTGCTACTATCTTATCCCCAATACTCTCAAGAATTGGCGGCAAGTTGAGATCACGTACAAAGATGGTAATATCTTCATAATCATATCTCGCCTCATCCGTATCTTCTGTCACTATAAATCTTATCTTTGGATAGGTGCCTGCTTGATCATATGTCGGTGTCCATGTAAACGTCCTTGTATCTGAGTCAAACTCGCTCCATTTGGCAGAGGATTCGGCTCACCCTGCACTTGTTCAAAGTTTATGGTCTCCTGGTTTGCATTCTTGATTACTATATCATCTATCCATGCAGTATCCATGCCAGCGCGCACACTGTAATCTTTTACATACTCCCACTTAAGAGTATGCGTGCCAGGACCTAATGAAAAGCTTTGCCTGTGCCACGATACAATCCCGCTTATCTGGACCTTTAGTACACCATCGATATAGAACTTGAAGTAATCATAATAATACTCTGACGCAACCTGGCACCAGAAGCTTATCTCTGAGTCCGCGCCTGTTTCAATGGTCGTCTCAAGATATTGAGATTGATTATCTGTGATCTGTTCACCCATGATGCTATAGTATCCTGTATGCGCATAAGGGCTCTGCACATGGAAAGTGCCGTCACCACCTGTTGTAAACTCGTCCGGCATGTGCCCATCTTCAAAATCATAAGTTAGATCTTCACCCATGGTAACTTTAATAAAGTCTATCCATCCTGCATCCTGGCCTGCTGTCGCATCAGTCTCTTTTGTATATTTCCAGCTTAAGAGATAGCTGCCTTTATTCAGGGTAAGCGAGAACTCTTGCCATTCTGTCATGCCGCTTATCTCGGATCTCTTTATGCCATCGACATAAAAACCTAGCTTACCGTCATCCTGCAGAGAGCTGACCTTCCAGTAAAAAGATACCTCTCCATCACTGGACATATCAAGCTCTTTCGTTACGATCGAGATTTCATTCTCAGTAATGCTACCGGACTGCAATGCGCGCGTTCCCTCGTATGCTGTTTCAGATTGCAGATAGAATCTGGCATCACCGCTCGACACAAGCCCACCTGGAAGGCCTGCCACACTATATATAAGGGCATCGCCATCTTCGTCACTAGCATTTACAACAAAGCTCAGTGCGCTGCCTTCTTCTATCGTCTTATTCCCGATAGGTTCAAGAATTGGTGAATGGCGTCCAGAGTCACAGGACAATATAGCCTTGTAAGCATTGACTCGTCCTGTCCCGAGCTGCCCTTGCCATGACGGGTTCTCGGCATCAATATTATCTGCAGTAGATTTAAGCTTCTCTCTGATCTCTGTATTTGTTAAGTTTGGATCTATAGAAAACATAAGCGCTGCTATGCCTGATACGTGCGGACATGCCATGCTCGTGCCGCTCCAGGATGAATATCCTGCTCCGACTGTAGATAGTATTGCGACTCCCGGCGCAGAGATATCTATGCCAGGGCCATAATTCGAAAAATATGCCTTAACGTCATTACGGTCTGTTGCGGCTACTGCGATTGCATTGGGGATATTGGCAGGCATAAAACCACTTACGTTTGTATTTGAATTCCCAGCAGCAGCTACCACTAGACATCCCTTTGCATGCGCATAATTGACTGCAGTAGTCAATGTTGAACTTGAGCCGCCGCCGCCCCAGCTATTGCTCAATACATCTGCACCGTTATCTGCTGCATATATAATACAATTAGAGAGCCAGCTTATATAGCCTGAACCATAGTCGTTCAAACCCTTCACTGCCATTATCCTGGTATTAGGAGATATGCCTGCCACTCCTATAGTGTTGTTTGTCACGCCAGCGATCGTGCCTGAGCAATGCGTTCCATGGCCATGCACATCAGATGGATTATTATCATTACTTACAAAATCCCAGCCATTTATATCATCAATATATCCATTGCCATCATCATCCACACCATTGCCTGGTATCTCACTGGTATTTATCCACTTATTAGCAGATATATCTGGATGAGAAAAGTTTACGCCTGTGTCGATTACAGCTACCACTATGTCTCTACCCGGCTCTGTCTGGGCGTCACTGAATAGGTCCCAGGCCTCGAAGACCTGCACCTTTTGAAGACCCCACATATACGAACTCCAGTTTAGACCATCAAAGCTCACGTAATAATCATTTGGTATATAATCGACATCCGGCAGCGGCTCTACAGATATGTTGACCTTTATATCCTGTTCCACAGCGTCAACTTCAAATAGAGACTCAAGCCCTCTACAGACAAGCTCTGCATCATCCTCGTCTTTATCCACCTCTATCACAAAGTAATCATCAAGCTGGCGGGAGTAACTGTTGGGGTTATCTGAATTATCGCGGTCTTTATATAGTTTTTCGAGCTTTTTAAGATTATATTTTGTGTCTATCTTGCGCAGGACATATTCATTGAGGTCGCCGTAGGCCTCTCCATCTTCACCCAGCTTATAAGATATGCTGTCTGCAACAAACTGCTTGAATTTGACTATAACTCGGAGTTTACCATCTCTCTGGAGGGTTTCATACATGCCGGCGTCTGCGCATGAAATAAGGATCATACCCAGCACGACAAAGGTAAGGGTCGTAAAAACCAGTTTGTTGAAAATCAATCCTTTACGCATCACGACAGCCCCTTTTAAAACTTTTAAGTATCTTACAAATAAAAAATCACGGCAACCCGGCTATCCGCCCTGCGGACCCGTGGCTTTGCGTCCCACCTTTACAGATGGTTTGCCTTTTTCGTGCAAAAGTCTAGGCTGTATATCAGCCCCTGCCGTGATTTAAAAGATCTTCGCTGCCTTATTTACTTCCGCGTACTCCACCTCCTCCAGTGCCTCATACTCTCCTATCATGGTGCCTACATCATTGAGGTCACTGAACCTAAATACAAAGATATCTTCAAGCCCTGCATCTTCACTCGATTCAGCCAGCTCTTCCTTGGGTCTTTTAGCAAATATTCTATCTATTCTTAATATATTAAATTTCTTATTGAGCTCCTCAAGGTCTTCTGACTCTACTTCTATCTCTTCCAATGGTGCGCTGGCCCTACCCTCAGGCATTACAATAGTATCTTTCTCAACCTTCACTATGATCTCTACGAAGCGGCCCTCCACTTCATTGGGCGCCTCTGCATGAGCGCTCATACATGTAAATAATATACCAATAACGGTATAAACTATAATTAAAGCTCGCATCTCTCGCCTCGCAATCTCTCTGTCAATGAAATATTCGTTACAAAACAAGTATACATGTTTGGTGACTAGTGTCAAGAATCAAAATTTGACTATTTTTTTATTAATGCTGCAACTCATTGTAAACAAATAGGTTACAACGCTAAATTTGTGTTTCTTGATTTTGCAAGTCTTTGGTTAGTATTTTCTCAGCACGAGGATTGCAAGTGATTGTGGAGGCAGGACGTAACGCACTATCTAGCTTACAGTTACAAAAATAAACGGCTTAACTAATGATCAGTTATTGCATTCGAAATGTATAATAGCAGACGAGCATAATCATGGCGAGTGCATATACATATAGCGTTGTACACATCTTAAAAAGAAATTCAAGTAAGCCGCCCACTCTCTTCATCTTCAGCTCTGCCTTGCTTGCAGCTTCATCCCATCTCTTTACAATGGTCATCCTATACTCTTTGGTCCCCTCAACCAGGAAATCCTTATCAGGATAGACCTTCCAGAACTCGAGGTGCTTCTCTTTTATATTCCGCTCCAGATTATAGAGGTAATAGTCTATATTAAGCTTTGCATACATTATGCCGCATATGATAGAGAAGAAGGAGGAAAAGAGCGCGAGTAAAAGAAAGGTAGTCCAATCTGTATGTGTCTTGTCAAGTAGGTTCAGCCCAAAGATCAATGCGCCGGTTGAAAGCACGATAATCCATTGTACTAAACTGGTATACCCGGAGGTGACTATACGCCACAGCTCTCTGTCAGTATTAGTCTTTATCTCATCCCCTCTTAACATGCCTGCTCCTCTCTTTTGTTTTATAGTATATCTGCTAATAAGAGAGAATGCAAGTAAATATATTATCTTATGCTGCGCGTAAAGAACCCGTTTGTCAATCCATCCAGATGTGCAGCGAGTTCTTGTATGCGCAGCTCTATCTCAAGGCGATTCTTAACGTTTGATGGCGGTGATGAGATAAGCTCAAGCTGTAGCTTTCTCCTCTCAAAATAGTAGGTATTCACTTGACTCAATATATACTCCCTCAACTGCACCATGAGCTTGCTTCGTACATCTATTAGTGTCTGGGCTCCGTTCCATATAAGGTCTCCCAGATCCCATGTAAGTGATAGGTCCCAGCCTGTTGAGGATTTGTCAGGGCCTTCAAAGACATATTGCTTTGTAGAGCTTGTGTAGATCTCATAAGTATCGCTCTTGCTCTCATCTATGCCAAAGTTAAGGCGCGGCATTATAGCGCTCATATTGGCGCGCCTCCTCCAACCAGCGATCTTCTCTGGCTGGACCTCTGCATAGGCTATAGCCGCCTTACGCACCTCTTCTATGGTGGGTTCATTTGAAAAAGAGTCGAGCATCTCCTCAAAGTCAATCTCTACGTGCGTGTCAGGTTCTTCTGCATGCAATCCATTCGCCACTGAAATGATCGCAAGCATTATATATAGAATTCTCTTCATTATGTGTACCTCCAGTAGAGGTATTCTATGAAAGAGGTGCAAAATAATCAAAGCATTTAACTAAATTTTGGAATTCCTAACTGGGGGGATTTGATTGAGACTTATACGGGGACAGTTCTCTTATGAAAAATGCATGAGAGAACTGTCCCCGCTATGTGAAGAATAGTGTCGCGTCTTGATAATTAATTTTGGATAGCCATCCAGGTGCCGTTATTGGCTACTGACGCGCTGCCTGTCCAGCGATCCAATTTAACGATGATAGGACTATTGACGGTAATCTCATACCTGAAAAGAAAGAGTATTGCAGCTATCAGTAATATTAGAACCAGAATTATTACGCTCTTCATATTTTTCGCTCCTTATCTATAGATCATCCTCATCTATGGGGATGTACTCTTCTGCTATTAAGTTACCCTCGGGATCATACCTCTTTATGACCTTATACTTAACGACTTCTTTGGGTCTTTTCCTGCGGCGATAAGCCCTGCCCCTTCTCTTTTTTGGAGGCGTTGTAATAGAGTCCAGGAGCGCATTCCCAATAACACCAGTCCCTGCTCCAATAAGCGCGCCTGTACCGGCCTTTCCCCCTGAAACCCCTGCTGCTATAGCGCCAGTGCCTGCGCCAACAATTCCCTGCTTCAATACCTTCTTAGTGCCGTCTTCCTTGGGCACCTCATAGTAATCATCGATCTCTTCCCGGCTTTCGTATTCATAGTCTTCATCAACTCTTTGCGAAGGCGTGCCTGTAATGGCATCTAAAAGTACGCTCCCTATCACACTCGTACCAGCACCTATTAATGCGCCTTTTCCTGCCTTGCCTCCGGTCATGCCGGCTGCCAGGGCACCAGTACCTGCGCCAACAAGACCGCTTTTAAGCACCTTATTTGTCATATCTTCTTCGCTGTATCCTGTTACAGCAAAGGATAATACAATTACGACAGTAAATATCAATACAAGGCTCTTATTCATCTGTCTGACCCCCTCTATAATCTAATTTTGCAAAATAAGTATACACTATTTCTTAGTGGAATTCAAGCGAGGCTCATCTGATAAAGAGCCCAAATACCCCTCTTTAATACGCGAAGGCGCTTTAAAGAGGTTGCTCTTTACATGGTCACAAGTGCCTTTAACTTCCTTGATGATCTTCTTCATAAAGGCGCGATTGGACAGGCGCGAATTAGGACACCTGCATATCTGAGCAGGAAAGCCAGACTCCTTTGCGAAGAGACGAATACGGTCTTCCTCTATATATACTAACGGCCGGATGATCGTTAATGCCCCATTAAATAGAGGCTGTCTCGCATTTATTGAAGAGATCTCACCCTTGTAGAAGAGATTGAGTAGAAGGGTCTCTATTATGTCATCCTTGTGGTGCCCCAGCGCAATCTTGTTGTATCTCATCTCTCTGGCAAGGTTGAAGAGCGCTTTGCGCCTGTTCCATGAACACCAAAAACAGCTTACTTTCTTAGTACTATCAGTGCATATCTTTATCTCGATAAATTTGTATGGTACTTGCCACTCTGTAAATATACGCTCCAGAGCAGAAGAGTGCATACAGCCTTTGCACCTGTAGTCTGTGACTATATGTACTGCCATGATATCATAGTCTATAGGTGCCCATCGCCTTCTTGCCAGTAAGAGCTTCAGCAGTGTCAGGCTATCCTTGCCTCCTGAGACTGCTACTATGATCTTGTCGCCTTCTTCAATAAGTTGAAAGTCTGCGATCGCGCGACCTATCCTGTTCGATATATGGTGCCCCTCTTTAGACAACTTATTCATATTTTTTATTTCACCCCTTTACAATTCTGCATATTGTGGTATACTAACATCAACCAAGGAGATGATTTTTATGGATAAAACCGTCAAGATAATACAGAAAAACAAAATCCAGAATATCAAGTTTGAGCTCAAGGAATTCAAGGGACACAACATCATAGACATCAGGATCTGGAATAATGTACCTGATTCAGATGAACAGCGCCCCACCACAAAAGGCGTTACTATGAATGTAGACCTTTTACCCGAGTTAAAAGAAGCTGTCGGCTTACTCGAGACAGAGATCGCAAAAACAAAAACCGAATAAGTAGATTATACCACACCTTGTGGGCCTTCGCCATCTGTGATATAATTGCAGTATGCGTAAGGCCCTTATTATTTTATCCATAATCCTCTTTGCCTCAGGCGCATCCCGCGCCGCAATATCTACCACGACCAATAATATAGACACCAACTTCAATGCTGCCAACTCCTGTATTGCCGTAGACCTTGATCAGGATGGTGACATAGATATAGTCGCCACTGCCAATAACGCAGATGCTACTGTAGACCTGGAATGGTGGGAGAATGACGGCGCAGAGAACTTTACTGAGAGGAATATAGATGTTGATTTTAACCAGACCAATCACCTTCAGGTATTAGACCTTGATCAGGATGGTGATATGGATATAGTTGCCACACGCAATAATAATGATAACGCAGTAGCAGATCTCTCCTGGTGGGAAAACAATGGTTCAGAGACATTCACAGAAGCTGATATCTCTCTTACATTTAATGGCGCCAATTCCCTCTTTACCAGTGATATAGACTCTGATGGTGACATAGACATAATCGCAACCAATAACAATGCCGACAATACTGTAGATATAGCTTACTGGCTGAATGATGCTGATCGTGAATCCGGGAATATTGGCTTTGAAGGCGAGCACAAGCTGGATGATTACTTTAATGGGGCAAGCTCTGCGTACGCAATAGATATTGATATGGATGGTGATATCGATGTCCTGGGAAGCGCCAGCATTCATAATGACCTTGCATGGTGGGAAAATAACGGCTCTGCGCTTGATGGCACATGGACAGAACACTCCATCGATTCAGAATTTAACGGCGCATATGACATCATTGCCGCAGATATAGATATGGATGGAGACATGGATCTCGTTGCAGCCGGCAGCTCTGCCGATGAAGTTGCATGGTGGCAAAACCGCGATTACAATACTCAGAGCTTTGATAAGACAGTAATTGAGAATAACTTTAACAGCGCTAATGATCTTACGTTGATCGATCTCGATACTGATGGAGACTTGGATATAGTAGCGACTGCAGGGCTCGACAATGACCTTGCCTGGTGGGCAAATGGCGTCCCTGCAGGCGGCGGGTGGACACGAAATAATGTAGATACAGAATTTAACGGTGCCTATGGAGCCTTCTGCAGTGATCTCGATAGTGATGGTGACATGGATATAGTGGCCGTAGCAAAGAACGCAGATGACCTTGCGTGGTACTCCAACAATAACCAGGTCTTTACCAAGGCCTCTATAGATGATAACTTTAATGGAGCCAGCGCAGTAACTGCGGGGGACCTTGATTCAGATGGTGACATCGATGTAATAGCCTGTGCAGACAATGGCGATACAGTGGCATGGTGGGCAAATGACGGTAATGGAGCTGATATAGGCTGGACCAAATATATAGTAGATGGCGATTTTGGCGGGGCAAGTGATATAGATATCCTGGATATGGATCTTGATGGCGATATGGACATAGTAGCGAGCGCAAAACTCCATGATGATATCACCTGGTGGGAAAATGACGCCACACCGCAGGATGGCGGCTGGACAGAGCATGCTATAGATACTGATTTTGACGGTGCTGCTTCAGTCTTTGCCATAGACCTAAACCTGGATGGGCTTACAGACATAGTTGCAGCCGCAGAATCGGGCGATGACATAAGCTGGTTTGAAAATGGCGGCGCAGGGGCTGTATCTACCCCAAGCGATACAGGCGCAGCAACGCCATCGATTAATGTAGACTTTACCACACTTACCGCGCCCACGCACACGTTAGAGACTTCCGTCTCAGGGCTCGGCTCGGATGGCGAGGAGACGACTACTGAAGAGGAATATGAAGAAGTAGACGTGAAGTGTTTTATCGCGACCGCTGCATTCGGCACACCCTATGCTGGCGAGATTAAGAGGCTATGTGCGTTTAGAGATGATTATCTTCTAAAGACAAAGGCCGGGCAATCTATGGTACGCCTCTACTATTATGCAAGCCCTCCACTAGCACGAATAGTATCAAAGAATGATCTCTTAAAGACTGTTGTCAGGGTAATGATAAGAATATGTCTAAAAGTAATACCTGTATAAAGCTACTGTTCATACTCCTAGTATCGCTTACACCCTTTCTGGGTGCGAGCGCAAGTGATGAAGTTACTGTGGGTAAAGAAGAACTATCACCTCCTCAGACTTATGTAATAGTTGAAGAACTCTCTACTAAGAAGAAGCGCTTATATAAGGATAAGGCGTTTGATGAGATTAAGGATAAAAAAGACTTAAGGCTTGTCGAAAGGCTTTCCATAAAGAGCATAGAGTATAGGTATAGGCCTGTTGACAAAGCATCCGGTTCCACACCTGAGGAATTTACAATCCTAGAGATTACTGATGGCAGGGCTATTCTTATAAAGGATTATATACCTGAACCAGGGATTAAAGAGGAGGATGAGGTCCTTGAGATTTTTGAGGAGGAGACTACTGAAATCATAGAGGAACTGGAAGAAGAACAATCACAACCCACAGCAAAGAGACTCGTAAGTGAGCTCTTTCTTAAGATAGAGGGTAAAGAGCTGTCCGAACATGAGTGGGAGATAAAACTGCCAAGTACGCTTGAGGCAGCAGCAAACTTTGGCATAGTCCTTGGTATCATAACAAAGAAGGTATCCGAGCTCCTTGAGCCGGATAAGAAGAGTAAGATATTCTTTAAGACCTCCATAGGCAAAGTAATGCTGGGTCCTGACGGCATTACAATAGAATCATTAAATTCACGCCTTAGATCTCTCTGCGGGCTTAAGGATGATGATATAGTAAAGACAATAAACGGCAAGAATGTAACTACTATTTCTGATATAGCCGCTGTATTCAGCGGCCTGCCGCTCTCGTCGCCGCACAATGTCACTCTAAGACTCCTGCGTGACGATGAAGAGCTTACCCATACTTACTATGTCAGATAGTGTCACTCCAGGTTTGAGATAAGATAGATTCTGTGTTTAAAATATGGCAGGAACCCTCTTGCCCCATTCTTAAGGAGGGTCTGTAAGGCCTCTTTAAGATCGAGCTGATTTGGCTTTTTCCAATATTCATCTTCTGCAATGATAAACACTCTTCTTCGTAAATTTCCTGTTATGTACTCTTGGTATTCCCTCTTCGTAATCAAGCAGAATACTCGCTTCTCGCTATCAAGAAAATCCTCCAGGATCATTCTCGATGTCGTAATCTGCTCGGCTGGATTACCCAAATCTACATTGACCTTTTTGACATTTATATCAAGGTAAGAGTCCACGCGATTATGGCTAATAAAGTGAGAGCCAATACCTACAACTTCTCCTGGTCTTCTTAAAGTCAGTATCTTATTGGATAGATTAATAAGACCATTCGTCTCATTAAGATACGGAATAATATATCCAAAGAGCGTTGTATAGAAGATCAATAAGACGGCTAAAAGATACAAAAAGACCTTCTTTAAATTTGCCCTTCTTTCTATCATCTTTGCCGCATACTGCCCTGAAAAGAGTGCTATTGCAGGCGCCATGGTCAGTAGATAATGCACCTTCTTG
>CAYLIX010000027.1:0-11829 GCA_964383775.1 uncultured Planctomycetia bacterium | reverse complement strand
ATCCCATGTATCTATTTTCTGTGCATGTGAAATGTCAAGTATTCTTTGCCATTCTTCTTGAATATTTCATTTAAATACAATTTTTGAAATGCCTTCGTTTCAGAGATAGATATAAAATAAGCTCCTCCATATATTTCAAGCGATTTATCACCTATTCTGGTGTGAGTATATGGATCGCCCTTCTTAATTTTATGACTATAATTAGCATATAATATATATAGAAGTATACCCTTATAAGTGTAATAAGTCAAACGAGATAGCATCTTTTTCCCATTTCTTCTATTCTAATCTATCTCTGGAGCATGTCATTGACAATCCTATCTATATCATTCTGAGACAGGATTGTATCTGTATTACTGGCCCGTTCAGTCGCCCTTTCCGGTTTACGGTATATCCGCAGCTTATTATCAACATGTTCAAATAGATTCGAAGCCGCGCCTATTAAGGACTCTACCATACCGAGCACAAGAAAACCGCCAGGATTGAGACAGTCATAAAACTTAAGGAGTATCTCTTCCTGGAGTTGTTTATTAAAATATATGAATAGATTACGGCAGAGTATAATATCACAGAATTTAAAGGGTGGATCCTTAATAACATCATGCTGCCTGAATCTAACGAGACCCCTCAGTATATTCTTCAGTTTAAATTGACCACCCTCAACCTGGTCAAAATATTGAGTAAGGAGCTTCTTGTCGACGGCCTCGAGATTACCTTTTGAATATATCATACTCCTCGCTGCCTGCAATGCCTTACTATCTATATCACTTCCTGTTATTGAGAGTATATACTCTTCCCTTTTGCTACCAAGCTTCTCCAATTAGAGCATTGCCAGTGATTATGGCTCATCCCCGCTTGAGCACCCGCAACTCCATGCGCGTATGATCTTATGCCGGTGTTCACGCTTGGAAAATATAATCCTAGGGATAACGATCTTTCTTATCGCTTCAAAGCTTTCAGGATTTCTAAAAAACTCCGTTAAGTTTATGGTAAGGGCATTGATGAGTTCATTAAGTTCATTTGGATCTTTATTCAGTATATCCATATATTCATCATAGGATGTAATATTGAATTTTCTAAGCCTCGATGTTATTCGCCTCGTCAGGGTCTTCTCTTTATAGTGGGTAAAATCGAGCCCCTTGGCTTCATGTATCATGCTCAAAAGCCTTATTAATGATACCTTATTTACTGCATCCATAATGAGTTACCTTTTTCGCTTATGACTATAATTTAACAGGGAGCATAAAAGTGAACATTGCGCCCTTACCAATTTCAGACTCTACCCATATCTTGCCGCCATGCATCTCTACAATAGCCTTGGAGATGGATAGGCCAAGGCCCGTGCCCCTTGCCTTCTTTCCTGTATCGAGCTGTTTAAACCTATCAAATAGTTCAGCAGCTTCTTGTGAAGATATACCGGGCCCTGTATCTGAGACTCTTACCTGTATTGAGTCTTCGCCCTTTATACCTTTAACCATCGCGACTTCTACAGTGACTACACCGTGCTTGGGTGTAAATTTGAATGCATTCATGACTAGATTGACTATAACCTGTATTATCCTGTCCTTATCGCAATCTATCTGTACCAACTTCTCTGCAATATTTATCTTAATCTCTATCTCTTTTCTTATCGCATAAGTTCGTATGGATTCGACCGTATCTTTTACAACGCTCCCTAAATCTATGTAACGCTTATTCAGCTCCATCCTGCCGGCCTCTATCTTTGACAAGTCCAGAAGATCATTTATCAGACGAAGCAGCCTTGCTATATTATTATTCACGAGATTAAGAAATCTCTTCTGTTGCTCGCTAACCGGCCCTGCAGTCCCGTCAAGTATTAGGCTAACGGCATCCTTTATAGGTGTCATTGGCGAGCGTACCTCATGTGATACATTCGCTACAGAGTCTGACTTCATCTTCTCGATACGCCTCTCTACAGTTATATCACGTAATACTGCTACAAACCCGGATGACTTTCCCATCTTGGATAACCGCGCAAGGGTAATCATAAGGGTTGCTTCCCGCGGCCTCTCCAGCTTCACCTCCTTCTTTATAATATCCTTCTTCGCTTCGTTCATTTCGCGCCAGAGCTGCAGTATAAAGAATTTCTTATAACTGCGCGGGATCTCTTTGGTCTCTGAATATCCCAGGAGCTCCTTGGCGCGGTCATTAATGAGTTCGACTTCTTTATTATTATTTATTACTATTACCCCTTCTCCCATCTGGTGTATGATAGTATCCAGCCAATTCTTCTCATCTATGACCTGGCCTCTCTGGGCCTCGACCTCATTTAAGAGTGACTCAAGCTCGTCTTTGGCGATTTTGAGCTCTTCGTTTGTATTTAGAAGCCTCTGGTCTTTTTCCTGGATCTGGTTCATCGTCTTTCTCGTCTTATCATTGAGCCGTTCCATCTTTTCTGCGTACACTTTAAGTTCATTCTCTGCCTTCTTGGCCTCACTTATGTTAGAGGCGATATGGACTGCGCCTATCATATCCCCTGCTTCATTAAAGATCGGGGATACATTTACCATAAGAGGCATACCTATATTATCATCGATCACTTCTACAGTATGAGGTTTGGAATCTTTCAGGGTCTCTACCAGTGGGCAGAGACTCCATGGTTTATCACTCTTATGGATTATTTCATAACACTTCTTTCCTATTATATCCTTTAACTCCAGATTAAACACCTTACAAAAGGCCTTATTTGCCTTTATAATCGTATGTGTTGTATCTTGTATAATGATCAGATCAGATATGGCATCAAAGATCCTCTGCCACTCTCCTGCTGCTTGGCTAAGCCCTTCCTTAATTTCATGCAGATCCTCCAATATATTCAGTGTGGCCTCTTCTGTGGCCTTATGCTCAGCGATCTCTCTTTCGAGGGCCTGCTTAGCCAATAGGATCTCTTCTACATCATTGTAAGTATTACCCATACCCTGTCTTTTCTTTTCTTCCATGTCAACCTACCCGGCCTTTTTATTCTTAGACTTTAGCTCTTCTATAATCTTCTTTAGTTCTACCATCTTTAATTCCCTGTCCACTGTAGCCTTCTTAAAGAGTTCCAAATCTGCCATCTTCTGCTTGAGCTCTTCTTCTGTTTTTTTGCGTTCTTTTATCTCTTTGTTAAGTTCATTTATTGATGTAGTTGTGCCCTTCAAATCATCAAGCATTGCATTAAAGGAATCTGCCAACTCCTCTATCTCGTCGCGAGTATCTATCTTTATCCTATGTTGAAGATCGCCCTTTCTTATACGCTCTACGGATCTTTGCATCTTTTTGATAGATTTGACAGACAAGGTGCCGAAAAATATCCCCAATGGAAGTGTTATTATTATTAGGATTGGCATAAGTACAAGCGCTTGGACAAGTAATCTGTTGAGCGGAGCAAAGACCTCTTTTGCATCCTGATCCAGTAGCACTCTCCAGGCTTCTTTCTTTATGAGGCTATGCTCAACATTGACAATTGCTACAAGTCGCTTGTTGATAATCTTCCAGCCTGTTTTATTCTCCAGTAAAGATTCGCATTCCCTATCTCTGCAATAACTTTGGCCGATCATACCTTCTTGCGGATGTGAAAGTATGATGCCATTCTTGGTTATTAGTATCACCCGCTGGCCACTGCCATAGTTACTGCTCTGCACTGATTGCCAGAAGAAGGCTGAATCTACTATCCCTTTGGCAACACCCAACACTCTTCCCTCTCCGTCTTTAATTGGAATGGAAATAGGTATCGTCCGTACTTTACTGGATTCATCAAATTCAATATCTCCTATATATACATGGCCTTTGCCTTCTGAATAGGCCCTTTGCCACCACTCTTCATCTGCCTGATAAAAATCGGTTGTCTTGCCGGATGAGGCAACGAGACCGCCAAATCGATCAGTTATAAATAATTCTGCGATGCTCTTGTCATGCCCCAGAATATTCTTTAACTCCTGGGCGATCTCACTCTCAAGGTATTCTTTAGTAAGATCTACATTCTCTTCCCTGGCCCATTTCTTATCCATCTCTCTAAAGTATGCTGTGCGCTCATCCTCACTTAGTTTTTCTTGATGCAGATTGGACTTCTCTATAGCCTCTTTCCATACTTTGTCATCTGTATATACAGTCAGGTCTCTAATCTTCTCATTAAGCAGCCTATCAACAGATCTGGCAAATATCGCAGCTTTTTGCTCATGATCACCACCTACTACACTACGCAGTAGATTAAACCCCCAGAAATATCCAAGTGCCACCCCTATGATTATGATACTAAGTGAGGCTATAGAGATATATGATGCCATCTTTCTCCTTATACCTATTTTCTGTCTTATGCTACTCTCCATCTCGAGCCTCCAGGGCACGCTCTAGTTCCTTGATCTTACTTTTAAGCTCCCTCATCCTTAGCTCTCTACCTATAGTAATCTTACGAAACTTCTCAAGCTCCTCAACTCTTTTCTTAATCTCATCTTCCATGTTCCTACGGCCTGTAATATCTACTCCATAAAGATTGGCAAGCTTTTTGCCTGCAATCGGGCTTATCAAAAAGAGATAAGTCTTATTCTTTAGCCTTACCTCCACATCTGTCCTTCGGCTATAAATGATTGCGCCCTTAATAAGCTGCTGTAGGAATGCAGGGACCTTGCCTTCTACTCTAGAGTTCCAGTCAGAGAGGACTTCATCGCTCGACTTATTGGCATAAAGAATTGTGCCATTTTCTGAGACACGCAACACTGGCAAAGGATTATCCGATGGAAATCCTGCCAAATCCTTTAAGTCCATCTTCTTTGATCTTTTCTTGCTCTTAATCTGCTTCATTGCAAGGTCTCCTTACTCTACTCCAAGCTCGCTTAAGACCTTTTCGAGCGATCCAGTCTCTGGTATGAAGAAGAAATATGCCATTACCTTCTCATCTACTATCTCTAGCTCAGTATCTATCACAATGGCATAATCTGCATCTTTACCCGTCTCTATGAGTATGTCGCCTACAAGGGCACCAGCCATATCCTGTGAAATAGCGGGTGAAGATATGAGAAGCCTCTTCTTTAATAACTTGGCCAATGCATTGACATACGCTCCCGATAGTATAGATGCAGTCTCTTTCAGAGCAGAACTGGACATATCATTTAAGAGTTTCGTCTTGCCTGGAAGGTTGCCCAAGATAAGATCTGCCAATTTATTACCTTCTTCTTTACGAAAGCTAAAGAGCATAACGCCTGCCACATCACCCAGGGCCTGGAGATATATCGCAGTCACCAACGTCTCTGCTCCGCCAAATATCTCAGGTACCTTATCTATAGTAGTAAAGTTGACCCTCGGCACAAGGATTTTCACCTTCTTCTTTATCATCTGAGAAAGAGCTGTCGCGGCATTACCAGCCCCAATGCTTACTAGCTCCTTCAATGCATCTCTTTGAGCCTTATTGAGTTCTCTATCCATTTTGCACTCTCCTCTTTTCTATTATTGTCCTAATCTAGCCAATATCTTATCCATCGCTTTATTATCCGGAATAAATGCAAATGAACCTGTAATCTGGCTGCCAGACTCTATAAATTCTGTAGCAATACAGAGCCTCTCTATGCAACTGCCAAACATCTCTTCGCATACACCATACATAATAATGCCTGATTTATCGAATGCATAGTACGGTGTTTTATGAAAGACCTTGAATTCCAGCATATCCCCCAATACTGTCAGGAATGCGCCTGTCAATATGCTCCCAACCTCTTTTAAGGCTGACTGTGCCTTCTCATCTACAAACTTTGCCTCTCCTTCCTTTCTCCTTAAGAGCATAGCGCTAAGCTTAAGTGCAGACTCTTTCTTAAACATAAAGACCATGGCCCCCTGGATATCGCCCAGTGTCTTTAAGTAGACGCCTACAGCTATATCATCTTCGCTTCCCACTACCTTCTTTAGGAATATCTTGCTCGGCACTATCTCTGAACGCGTCACTGCTATCATTATCTTTCTTTCCAAGAGCTGCGAGAGCGCAATGGCTGCATGTCCAGCCCCTATATTCGTCACTTCTCTTAATGCATCGAGCTGTAATTCGTTGAGTTTCTCTTTCATCATTGCCCTCCTTATTATCTATTGCCCCTTAATAAATCTCTCTACAGTAAATAAAAGTGCGCTTGAATCCAATGGTTTCACCATATAACCGCTCGCACCTAGGGTAAGGGAATTCTTTGCCCACCCTTCCTCTTCTCTGCCGCATGAAACTACTATTACAGGTATCGCCTTTGTAGAGTCATTATCTTTAAGCCTCTTAAGCGCCTCGAATCCATCAATACCAGGCATCATTATGTCGAGTATAATAAGGTTCGGGGTATGCTCTTTGGCAGACTCTATACCGTTGGGTCCGTCTTGGGCAGTAATTACATCATAACCCGCGGACTTCAGCCTAAATGAGAGCGTATCGAGCAAATCCCTTTCATCATCCACTATAAGAATCTTACCTTTGCCAGACATCATACCCTCCTTACTATTTATACACCCAATCTCGATACTATCTTTGCTATAGCATTTTCTGCCGGCACAAATATAAGGTATCCATCAAGTCTTATCTCTGCCTCGATAAATTCCGTCTTTATACATATACCCTCTGTAACCGTACCCTTGTCCTTAATCTTATCCTTTAACTCATTTATATTGCCAACACTACAATCGGGAATAGATACTATCAGATTGAGCATTGTCATTTCACTCAAGGCATTCAAATATGAAGCACTCACTATGCTTCCCACCTCTTTTAGCGCGGAAATCTCGAGATCCTTAAGCTTCTTAGTAACACCTTTAATTTGTCCCATAACTATATCGCATAAGAGGTGTGCATCTTTTTCTTCTATGACAAATACCATAACACCCTTGACATCGCCCAGCACCACAAGTTTTACTAGCAATAGCCTTTCGACATCTTTTCCAAATACCGTAACCATATTTTCAAGCTCAAATACTTCAATAGATGGGATTGCTATCATGATCTTCCTGCCCATTATCTGTGAAAGTGCAATGGCTGCGTGGCCTGAGCCAATATTTCCTGCCTCTAAGAGCGCGCTCTTTTGCATCTCAGTCAATTTTATGGCCATGATTCCCTCCGTGCTTACATGTCTCTCTTTATTGGTAATGTAAATGTGAATACTGAGCCCTTACCCACCTTGGACTGGACCCATATCTTGCCGCCATGCATGATAACGAGCTCCTTACATATAGCTAGCCCAAGCCCTGTTCCACCAGGCCTCCTCGTAAGAGATCCGTCCAATTGTCCAAACCTTGTAAATAACCTGGAAAAGTGCTTCTTGTCTATACCCATCCCTGTATCGGTTACAGAGAATTCCAGCCCTTCTTTTACCTTCTTGCACCTCTTTACACTAATATCTATTCTCCCTCCGGCAGGTGTATACTTTATCGCATTGCTCACAAGATTAGTTATTATCTGAATAACCTTATCGCGATCCAGCTCAACTTCAGGCAGCCCTTCTGCATAACCCTCATTAATCTTGAGCTGATTCTCCATGGCAAGGATCTTCATACTCTCAAGTGAAGCCCCTACTATCTCCTTTATATTACATTTTGTAATCTTAAGGTCCATCCTGCCCGTCTCGATCTTTGCTATGTCCAGGAGATCATTTATTAGTTCTGTCAGTCTGGTTATATTCCTCTTTGCTATATTAAGAAATCGCCCTTGTTCTTGTGAAAAACGGCCTGTAGTACCATCCAGTATCAGCATAACAGACTCTTTTATTGCTGCAAGAGGCGTCCTGAGTTCATGTGAAGTTGTAGATATAAACTCAGACTTCATCCTATCTATCTCCTTCTCCTTAGTAATATCGGTTAAGAGCATGATCCAGCCATTTGGTTTAGCTAAGCTGTCTGTAACCTTGGCTGAGTAGAACCTGATAGTCCTTGGTGTGCCATCAGTATTGAATGTAGTTTCACTCGTCTTAAGATCATTTACTGAAGCGATATCTTTAATAAGGCCCATGACCTCTTTTGGAATGGTCAAATCATCTATCCTGCATCCGAGCTTGATCTGATCTATCTTCAGTAGTTCTTTTGCCATAGGATTTATCAGGGTTACTCTCTTCGCCTCATCCAGTGCAATGACACCTTCGTTCATACCGTGCAGCATACTCTCAAGAGAGTTTTTTGCATCTGCTAAGTCCCTCTTCATCCTTTCATTCTCAACAAAGAGTGCCAGCTCATCTGCAAGTATATGCAATACTATGACATCTTCAGGATTAAAGGCGTCCTTCTTTGTGCTGGCAAGGACCATCATACCCTCTTTCTTTGTACTGGTAACTAGAGGTATGGAGACAAATGACTCGAGCTTCTTCTCGCTATGTTTCTTTCCCGGTATTATCTGTGAAAAGACTTCCAGTCCATCTCTCTTTATTCTTCGATCGATCTTCGTCTTGCAGTCTCTATCAAATCTGTTTATAATACTTTTCTTAAGTGTATTTGATACATCGAATTCTGATGTTATGAGTAATTCATCCTTCTTATTGTAAAATACCATTATTGCCTCGAGATCTACATTGAATGTCTCCCTCAGGAGATTGAATATAGGCCATACTACGTTGTGTGTATCATATTCAGCAGAGAGTATCTTTGAGAGCTTGTCCACCAAATAGAGCTGGCCATATCTCTTTGCCTTCTCCTTTTCATGAGCTACATTAAGGAGGAGTTCTGCGGCCTTTGAGTCCACTATCTTGGCCCTCTTCGGTGCTATTTTATGCAGGACATCCTGGAACTGTTTTGAGCCAGAGGTCTCTATTATAATCTCAGGGCACTTCTTCTCTATAGCCTCTGCAAGGCTTATGGATATAGGCAAAGATAGTTTTGAGGCATACTTCATGCCAGGTGAGTCCCATTGGACATCACAGATACCTACCAGTATGACCCCCTCAAGCCCCATCAATGTATCTATGAGGCTTATTACCCTCTTTCCCCCACCTGTTATGAGGACGCGCGTATTCATATAATTATTTCTCCAGCACCCTGTTGACCTCTGCCAATAACACTTCTCTCTTAATGGGTTTGGTGACTATGCCCTGCGCGCCTGCGCGTATGGCATTGACCACTTCTTCTTCCTGTTCATTCAATACGCTGACTACGATTATCCTGGCATTGGGGTTAATCTTCTTTATCCTCTTTATAGCATCGACCCCGGGTGATTTCATAAGGAGATCCATAGTAACGAGATCTGGCTTTATCTGTTGATAAAGCGAGATCTCTTCTTCAGCGCCTTCTGCCTCGCCTACAATTTCATGGCCTGCCTTCTCAAGCACCTCGCGTATGGTCATTCTCATAAATACTGCATCATCACAGATCAATATCTTTGCCATATTGCACCTCCTATATTAATGTTGCCACATCCATTACAAGCGCCACGCTTCCATCACCGAGAATCGTAGCGCCTGAGAAACCACGAATACCCTTAAGCTCTTTGGTCAATTGCTTTATTACTATATCCTGCTGGCTTACGAGTCTATCCACAACTATGCCAAATTGCTTTGCGTTATACTCTACTATTACTATACTCTGCTTATCACTGATATTATCCTGAGTGTCATCTCTGTCTTTTAGCGTCTTCAATACCCTCTTAGGCCTGGCAATCGGGATGACCTTATCACGATGTAGTATCGTCTCCTGGCGCTTTACCTTCTTGATGCTGGCCTTATCTACAACTATGATCTCTACAATACTCGATATGGGTATGGCAAAGACCTTATCTCTTATGAGCACTAGGAGCGCCTGAATAACCGCAGTCGTCACCGGTAATCTCATTGAAACACGCGTACCCTTTCCTATATCGGATTTTATTAAAAGCCCTCCACCCAGGTCTATTGCCTTATCCCTGGCAACATCCAAACCCACGCCTCTACCTGAAATCTCAGTCACCTCTTTATTCGTTGTAAAACCTGGGTGTGCGGCCAGGAGGAATATCTCTTCGTCACGCATTGACTCTGCCTCTTCTTTTGTTATGATCTTCTTTCTTATTGCAGCATCTCTTATCTCTTTTACGTCCATTCCTTGTCCATCATCACTTACATCTATAAAGACATGGCTCTTTTCGCGCCTTGCAGAGAGTACTATACTGCCCTCCTCTGGCTTCCCATTCTTCCTGCGTTCAGATAGGCTCTCTATCCCATGGTCAATGGCATTCCTTAAGATGTGTATAAGTGGATCGCCTATCTCATCCAGTATTGTGCGGTCGAGCTCTATATTTCCTCCTATCACTTCAAATCTTATTTGCTTTTGCTGCTTCTTGGCTAGATCCCGCACCAGCCTGGGAAAGCGGTCAAATATATGCGCTACAGGCACAAGCCGCGCCTGCATCACCTCTGTCTGCAGATCATCAGTGAGTCTATTAAACTGTTCGAGTATATTCTTTAATTCCGGATCAGGAAAACGCGACGCCACTTCAAAGAGGCGCAATTTTCCTACGGCAAGTTCTTCGACCAAGTTCATAAGTTTATTTAAGCGGCTTACATCTATGCGCACACTCTGTATCTTGCGCATATGCCCGCTCGTATTTGTCTGCTCTTCCTTTATATCTTGTATATCATCGAGAGGGATCTCCTTTTCCCAGGATGAGTCGATCTGAATCTCTTTGATCTTTACCTCTTTGATCTCCAGGACTTCAAGGACCCTCTTCTTTATATTGCCTTCTCCTTCTTTGGTTACAAAGACACAACCAAAGGTTTGGTCAAATCTCTCCTCCTCTATTGCCTGGCTATCAGGTATAGATTTTATGACCTCTCCTATAGAATGGAGATTTCTAAAGACCATAAAGACCCTAACGCTCTTTAAGACACAGGCCTTCTCTAACTTGACTTTAATATGGAATGCCTTGTAGCCTTCTTTCTTTGTGCGTACGAGCGCCTTCTTAATAAAGACATTGAGACTCAGATCCTTACTTACCTTATCCTCCTTAATTGGCCTGATAACAGTATCACCTATAATCTTATCGAGCGCAGCTATAGTAGGCGAAATATCACACTCTCTCTTTTTGTCCTCTGCAACTAAACGTACCATCCTCTCCAGCAAATCGAATGACTTAAATAATACGTCTACTGTATTATCGGATACATCTATCTCTCTCTTGCGCAATCGGTCGAGAAGGTCTTCCATCTTATGCGCCAGGTCAGATATAGGTAGATACCCCATGCTTGCAGACATGCTCTTTAATGTGTGGGCTGCCCTGAATATTGCATTAAGGGCATTGGAATCTTGCGAATCCTTCTCCAGAGTAAGGAGTGCCTTATTCATCTCTTGAAGGAGTTCATCTGATTCCTCTATATATATCTTCCTATACTGTCTATTCTGTTCCATCTTAGATCAACCTTTCCATCTGGCTTGCAATCCTATCAAGCCTCATTACTCTATCTGCAAGGCCTTTTTCAATAACTGACTTTGGCATGCCGAATATTACAGACGATGCTTCATCTTGAGCTATGACCAATCCTCCCTCATCTTTTATCATCTTGGCACCGCGTGTACCATCATAGCCCATACCTGTAAGCACGATACCTATCGTCTTATTGCCAAAGATCTTCGCTGCCGATTCCATTAATAGATCAGCGCTCGGCCTTATCCCTGATACAGGCTCCTTCTTATTCAAGCTAACGCAAGGATGCGCCTTAGTGCCTGATACCTCCATATGAAACCCACCTTTAGCGATTATTACCTGGCCGGGCTTTATGGCCATACCATCTTTTGCTTCCACAACACTTATATTCGATTGCCAGTTGAGCCTCTCTGATAGACTCTCTGTAAATCCCTCTGGCATATGCTGAGCTACCAAAACTGCTGCCTTTAAGTCAGATCTCAATCCCGGCAGGAGTG
>CAYLIX010000026.1:9597-11952 GCA_964383775.1 uncultured Planctomycetia bacterium | reverse complement strand
GGATTTACGCGCTAAATATGAGAAGGAGAATATCTACAAAGGAAAATATGTGCTTGAGGGTACTATAAAGAATACTGGATACCGTACTGTAAGCTCTGCGAGATTAAAGGTCGGATTCCTGAATTCCTCTGGAGAGACAATACATAGAGAGGTATTTTTCCCGCTTAAGGCATCGAGCCCTCCTCGTGCCAAGACGATAGCGGCCCTATCCATCTTTACCAGCGGAAAAGAGATATCATTGCTTCCAGGACAGTACCTGCACTTTAAACATATACTGACATCGCAGAAGAAGAAGGATATAATAAGTCCTATTAAATATAAAAAGTATGCAACTAATCCGGATGAGTGGTCCGGAAAGTTCAGTAGCGAGATAACAGCAATAAAATTTTAATTGAATGAAGAAACTCTATCTTACTGTAACGATAATATTATGCGTAATAATAATACTCTTTGTATGGACCTTCTTCTATATTGATACCAATAGACACACATCCCATCTTTATAATATATACCAAAACGGAGAGATTAGAGCTACCGCCAGTCTCGATATATATAATACAGAAGACAAGTTGGTATATAGATCTGTAACGACCACACCTTTTCATTCCATAAGCGACGAACATAAGAGAAAGCTATCCGTAGACAAGAGAGGGCATAAGTTTGACAGCTATAACAAGAAACACTTGAGTAAAGGCGTAAGCATGGATATCTATCTAAAACGCGTAGACTCAAGTATAAATTTTCTTGCAGTAGGCCATTCAAACTTTGCGTACGCCAAGAGGATTCCAATTGATAAGGACCCGATAGTCTTTGAGAATAATGCAGTAATCTCCTACTTTAACTTGATAGATAAATATGGCTTCAGGGGGTCCCCGCAAAGCTTTTCTGCACTTACGCATACATATACTTTCTTACCTCCATACAAAAGCTCCATACACATTAGGCAGGCTAAAGAAGAGGTCATAGAGGTAGGCCAGAGAAAGGTAAAGGCATTACTCCTTAAGGTAAAGTGTCCTGATAAGAATGAAGCGCTTCTCTGGGTAAACAGATGGACCCATGTACCTCTTATAATCAAGATACCTAGGACAGGGTTTGAGGCTGTATGGACTAATGAGCTTGAGGACCTCTCTGCTAAAAAACGCAAATTCAAGGACATTGATTACGAAACGAGAGATATTACATTTAAGAGCAAGGACCTCCAGTTAGCCGGGACCATCACTATTCCAAAATCTGATGGGCCATTCCCCGCCGTTCTGTTGGTGTGGGGACCTGGGCCGCAGGATAAAGACGGGCTCGGCATGCTAGCGGGCCTTGCACATGGCCTCGCCAAAAATGGTATAGCAACTCTGAGATTTGACAAAAGAGGCGTCGGTGAGAGCGAGGGAAACTTTTTTAGATTTTCAGGAGAAGATACTTTAAATGATCTAACTAGTGCTATAGAGAACTTGAGTCAGGTGAGCAAGATTGATAAAGATAGGATAGCCATATTGGGACACTCTGAAGGAGGATATTATGCAGCAGCCCTGGCTAAGTCAAATCCGCTCATATCAGCTTGTATAATTATGTCCGGGCTGGAGATAGTAAATCTACCTGACACAGACCTTGAGATGATGTGGTCTTTTGACAAATCGGCTGATAAATGGGATAAAGAGTATCTTGAGGATATAGCCAAGACATCCAAAGATACAGCAGACATATTAATGGGCGGCAAAGACTGGGCCATGCTTTTGCAAAAAAGGGTATTCTTAAAGAAACGCTACCTTGATATGAGGAAGAAGCCCCTGGATCTTCTTAAGGGTTTAAAAAGGCCACTCCTATTACTTAGAGGACGCAAGGATACAGTAATATCATCAGAACATATTAAGCTTGTGGAAGAGTCTTTAAGAGAGGTCGGGAATATCAATTACGAGATCATAGAATTTAATAAGCTTAACCACTTCTTCGGTAAAAAACTGGAAGATGGTATACACCGTACCAGTGTATCCATTGACAATGAAGTCATAGAGTCTATCTCAAAATGGCTTAAGGAGACTATCCCACCCCCAGAACCAGAACCTGTACTGGAGAAGTCTATAGAGATGACAGTTGAAGAAGAGACTATACCTCAAGGAGAGGAGATCTAATATGAAGAAGATGATTCTGTTTGCAATATTCTTCCTGTTGATATCATTGCACAGTGCAAGTTTATACGCAGAGGAGGTAGATAGAGAACTTACAGTATTTGATAAATTCTCGCGAGGGGCATTCAATCTATTTACATTTCCTTTAGACATACCCTATGCAGTCTATAAGGTTTCTGTCGATGAAAACCCAATTGCAGGGCTTGTTTATGGCTTTCCCGCTGGTACTGCAAAT
>CAYLIX010000026.1:0-9587 GCA_964383775.1 uncultured Planctomycetia bacterium | reverse complement strand
GTAGTAGACCTGACCATGGCCCCTTTTCCACCCTATGAGCCTGTTTTAAAACCTGTCTTATCCTTTAGAGAAGAGAGAGGCGCAAGAGAGTAGAGTGGCCCATTATACAAGATTGCGCTTACGGATCATCATTCTAATAATAGCCGCCATATTGGCGGCTATTGCATTATATAGGCCCTCAGATGAGAATAAGTCATATTATGTAAAGCGTGTAATAGATGGCGACACGATACTGCTCGCTAATGGCGAACGCGTTAGATATATTGGTATAGATACTCCAGAGACTAAACATCCATACAAGGCAGTAGAGTCTTTTGGCAAAGAAGCCTATACATATAATAAGAAGCTAGTAGAAAAGAAGCGTGTAAGGCTAGAATTTGACGTAGAGAAGAGGGACATATATAAGAGGCTCCTTGCATATGTATATGTGGATAATATATTTGTATATGCAAAGCTGGTAGAGGTTGGTTTTGCTCACGTCTCTACCTTCCCACCAAATGTAAAACACCAAGCTCTCTTTCTTAAGTTACAGAGAGAGGCTCGTAAAGAGGGTAGAGGGCTCTGGGGAGAGCGCCCTACTCTTGACAATGCTAAAGAAAGATGATATACTTTCAAAAATACTTGTTTTATCACTTAAAAATGTTAGCTTTATAATATAAGGGATATAAAACTATATGAAGAGACCGGAAGAGAGAAGAAAATTTACCAGATATGCGATGCCGCTTAAGGTTTCGTATGTTATAGAGGGTGAGAATACTGTTTGTAAAAGTGAGACAAAAAATATATCTTCCCTAGGTATAAGCTTTGAGAGTGATAGACAGTTAAAAGATGGGTCGCTCTTAGAATTGAAGCTCGAAGTACCGAAGGCTGCGAATCCTGTACATGCGCATGGTAAACTCGCATGGGTAAAGAAACAGAGCCTTGCAGATAACTCTTCATATGATGTAGGTATGGAGTTTGTAAAAATAGAAGAGGACAACAAGAATACCTTTCTTAAATTTATGTGCGATCTAGCATATAAATATGGTCACAAATAATATGATTAAGATATCAATAGCGGCTTTATCATTTTTAGTCTTTGCTGCATGCTTCTCAGGCTGTGCAGAACTTAATCTACTTTCCGCCCCAAAAGAGGTATTGAGCCACCCGCTTGGAAGCGACCCCATAAAACTAGGTATGTCTATGGATGAAGTTATTGGCATATGGGGCGAACCCGATCAAGTAAATCAATTGAGCCCGACGGATGAATGGAATACCCCCAGGGTCGAATGGGTCTATATTGGGCGATATTCTAAGATACCTCTGGATAAAAGCTATCTCTTTAAGACCAAGACCTTAGTGTTTGACGGTAAACATCTCGTATCCATACGAGATGAAGATAATAAATAATGCTGTATAAAGAATAAGAGGTGTACCTTGGCCCAAGAGCAGAATAATAAAGAAGTGCAGGAAGGGACATTATTCGCTGTAATTTCGTATCTAGGCATATTGTGCCTCATACCATTGCTATTGAAGAAAGAGAACAAATTTGCACACTTTCACGGCAAGCAGGGTTTAGTGCTTTTCATCGGTGAAGTAGGTGCAGCCATAGTAAATATAGTTCCGATATTAGGGCAGCTTATATGGATCATAGCTGTTCTCTTATTCGGGATACTCTCCCTCGCTGGGATAGTCCAGGCATTAATGGGAAATTACTGGAAGATTCCTGTAGTAGGGGATATTGCAGAGAAGATATCTATATAGTACAAAAAGAAGGAGGAGATAATGAAGTTATTGCCACCAGTATTTGTTTTTATAGGTGTAATCTTTATGGTAGTTGGTGTAGCTGGTAATTACTTTGATTCAACTCTAAGGCTAATACCGAGCTTAAGCTTTGTCGGTCATATCATCTTTTCAAATACCTTCTTTCTTATAGCACTCGTGCTTAAGATGATAAAAGACTAGAGAAGGTAGGTTCTTATCTCTGCTTAAGGAATTCGAATTAATAGGATGGATTAAAGAGGCTCAAAAGCTGACGAGGGCATGTAAGTTGTGCCCTCGTTGTTGTAACATAGACAGGTATTATCCCACCAAACCCACATAAGTCCTATACCTCAATAATGTTTCCTAAAAATCTGTAAAATATGACCCTGGTGCCCTTTACAAATGGTAATTATATGATATACTATTATAATATAGATATATGAGCGAGATAATAGACCTATTAAAACAGGACAATTATTATACAGAGAGCCAGGAGAGGCTAGCTGAAACCTATCTAGGCACTGAGCTCAATAAAGATACCCTTGTACCAGAAAAGAAGAAGGGTATCAGCCATAAGCTCGTTGCAGGCATAGGGTTATCAACGCTTATTATCCTCCTAGTCTCTATCTACGTATTAACCCATTATAGCTTCTCAGTAGATTTTAAGATCGACAAAAAGGAGCTATTCCATTACAAGAATATCCTTGCCAAAAAGAACATATCTCTGATAGGAAGCGCTACAATGAAGCGCTCTAGTGCAGTCTTAACACGTACTAATGATGCTGGTCTATCCAGCATAGCGCTAAATTTACCGGCTCCAATAGATCCTCATAAAGAAAATATATTTATTCTGGCACAATGTAAGAATGGAAAGGGGGGTAGATTAAGTATAGTATTAAGAGACGGAAATTATAGATCTCATATACAAGATAATATCGAAATTGAATATGGTAATACAACCTCACAGCCTTTTATCATACCTATCAATCGCTCTAATCAATCAATAGACTTTAATAATATACGGCACATTAGACTCGAGCTAACAAGCGGAGAAGAGTTAACTATTAAAAAAATTGGTTTAATAAATAACGAAAGGGTATAAAACATGAGAGTAATTACAATAGCAAATCAAAAAGGGGGATGTGGAAAGACTACGACTGCAATAAACCTATCTGCATCACTTGTGCATCTGGGAAATAAGGTCTTGCTTATTGACCTTGATCCGCAAGGCCATGCATCGTTTGGGTTGGGTGTTGAGACCCAAAAGAGGGAATTTACCATTTATCATCTGCTTGCAGACTCTGAGAAACACAATATTCAAAAATGTATAGTAAATTTTAGAAAGGATTTTGATTGCATCCCATCACATGTACTCCTAAGTACCATAGAGCAGGAATTCAGAAATAAGAAGAATGCCGTCTTAAAGCTGTATAACCACCTGGAATCCATAAGCCATATGTATGATTACGTCATCATTGACTCACCGCCAAGTCTCGGGTTTTTGACATTCAGCGCACTGAGGGCATCCAATAGGGTAATAATTCCTATAGAGACTAGCTGTTTCTCTCTTGTCGGCTTAAACAAGCTATTAAGCATGATAGAGCTATTAAAGATAAAACTGAATCACACAACCATTGTAAGCGGCCTGATCACTATCTTTGATAAGAGGGTTCGCTATTCACAGCTTATAATGGAAGAGATAAAGAAATGTTTCAAAGACAATCTTCTGGATACAATTATTAGGATAAATATCTCACTTAGGGAGGCTGCCAGTTTTGGAAAGCCGGTCATTGAGCATAGTAAGTATTCTGCTGGCGCAAAGGACTATATAAAACTGGCGCAGGAATTATTGAAGGACTCAAAGAAGAGTGATCTGGACAGTTTTTATAGGGATGCAGAGAAGATGATATCCCGCTCTAAGTCTGTACTCGTTAAGTTTTCGGTAAATTCTCCTAATGCGCGCTACGTCTATGTAGTGGGGGATTTTAATGATTGGTCTTTGGATGACTCCAGCCGTCTTGAACAAAATAAAGAAGGCAGCTGGCAGAGGAATTTTACTTTAAAACCGGGTAAATATAAATATAAATTTGTAGTCGATGGACGCTGGGTTCATGATGCTGATAATCCAAATCGTGAATATAATATATTCGGCAGCTACGATTCTATATTGACCCTTGAATAGAGTAGAGACGATTAATATAAAGAGATACAGTGCTATAAGAAACACCTTATCATTGTTGGAACCAGTAGTCATATTGATAACATTGGTTCTGATCCAATTTAGTGGTGTATCATTAAAGATACGGGATCTCTGTGAAGGCTTAAGTAAGGCTGTACCTTTTAGTATCATAATATATTCAGTACTATTTGGAACGATCTGTTACATAGCAACCTTCTCTATCAAGCTCTATAAAGGATTTATACTAGAACATAGATTCGATCTTTCTAATCAAAATATCTTTGCATGGATAAAGGATGAACTTAAGAAGGCTGCAATATCTATGGTCTTATTTATCGTCTTTGTTGAATTCTTATACCTTCTTTTGCATATAGCGCCTAAGGCCTGGTGGCTCTATCTATCCTTGGGTTGGCTCCTTCTTACAATACTATTTGCCAAGTTATTTCCTGTGTTGATAATGCCTCTATTCTTTAAGTTTGAAGACTTGAAAGATGATGATTTAAAGAAGAGGCTGATGGGGCTAGCAAAGAGATTTGGCATAACTGTGCTGGATGTCTATAAGATGGGATTAAGCGCAAAGACAAAAAAGGCAAATGCAGCATTGACCGGCATGGGAAATACGAGAAGGATTATTCTGGGTGACACGCTTATTCAAGCTTATTCTAAGGATGAGATAGAGGTGGTCCTGGCTCACGAACTGGCGCATTACAAACTTATTCATATATGGAAGCTCGTGCTTTTCGGGGCAGTGTCTATGCTGACATCTCTTTTTCTTACAGATAGAATATTTCACATGCTTGCAGCAAGAGGGATCGTAGGCCCAGTAAGCGATATAGCATATCTACCTTCTATCTTGGCCCTCCTGTCATTCTTTGGCATACTTTTATCGCCCTTGCAAAATAGCTATTCACGTTCACTAGAGCGGGCTGCGGATATGCTCGCATTAAAGATGACCGGGCTTTCCGATGCCTTTATATCATGCATGACTAAATTATCTCGACAAAACCTATCGGATCCATCTCCTGGAAGATTTATAGAGATCATATTATATGATCATCCACCAATATCAAAACGTATAAGACTAGCAGCAACGTTTGACTCCAAGAGAAGATAAAATAAGAAGAGGAGAATATGATGGCTAAGAAAAAAGTAGATATGAAGAAGATCCAGAAGAAGGTTGTAAAGGCAATTAAAGAGGCTAGCACCCGCCTAAAGGGTGCAAGCAAGGATACCAAAGAGTTTCTTAAGCGCGGGGAAGACGAAGTACTCAGAGTATCGAAGATGGGTAAGGCACATTTTGATATACTTGCCTTGAGCGTAAAGAAGGAACAATTATATAGACAGATAGGTATGAAGGTATGGCAACTAAGTACTAAGGGTAAACTCACTACCAAAAAACTTGGTACACTATGTAAAGAGCTCTCAGATATCAATAAGAAGGTAAAGACGAGAAAGAAGGCCTTAAATAAGTCTTTAAGGACGAAAAAATAAAAATACATAGGGGGTAGATAGATGAACAGGCTATTAATATTATTTGTGCTGGTATTCGTCACTCTTGCATTGGTCGGTTGTGGTGAAACCGTAAGTGGAATAGGCAAGGATGCCTCAAGAGTAACTAAGGGTGTAAGAACAATATTCTTAAGAGACGGGTCTGAATAACCAAGAAAGGGGGTCTTATGGGGCTCTTCGATTTCTTTAAGAAGAAACCGAGTAAGGCACAGACACAGGAAAAACTAAAAGAGATAGGTGTAGTAACACACTATTTTCCTCATGTAAAAGCGGCTGTTGTAAAACTCTCCAAGGGGTCTGTAAAGGTAGGAAGCACTATCTATATCAAAGGACATACCACGGATTTCAGACAGCAGATAAAATCTATGCAATATAATCATAGCCCTATTGAGGAAGGTAGGACAGGACAAGAGATAGGCCTTAAGGTTAAAGCGAGAGTAAGAATCGGCGACGTAGTATATAAAGTCTGATTGGATAAAGGGTAAAGGCTAGAATCAAAGAAGTAGAAGCAGTGCGCTTAAGGGAATCTTACTCGGAAACGGTATGCTGCAGCCGGTTAAGATCAGCGTCAATGATATACATGCTATTATAAGATATACTTTTTTTATCATTATTTTTTATTCTCAATTTAGTATAGCATAAAGATAGTATAAATGCAAACGGTAGGTTTATAGCGAGTGGGGGTGGCACATGAGATTGATTCTTATATTATTAGGTGTATTCTGGATCATAGCAGGGGTTTTGCTTGTAGTCTTGACCGAAGCATTTGTAGACGCATTACGCAAGATTTTCAAGCTAAAGAATGTCAAGGCCTTTGGGATAATTTCGTTGCTTTTCGGAATAATCTTCATAAAAGGCGCGTCATTAGTAAGCATAGGCTGGGTCGCTGTGCTTTTGGGGCTTCTCAGTTTTGCAAAGGGCATCTTCTTTTTGTTCGGTCCGGAAAAGAAGATAAAGTCTGTAATAGATTGGTGGCTCAATGCCTCTAAGAAGATATATAAGAGTTGGGGTGTCGTTGTTTTTCTTCTTGGCGTACTCCTGCTTCTTATGCTCTAATGAAATATTAGCCATACCAAGTCTTGGCACACTCATGCCTAAGGGCGGGCAGTGGCTCGGCGGTGCGCGCAGTGACTTCATCTTCAACAGAAGAGTCGAAAAATATAAGAGCGCAAGCACAACAACCTACCTTTATAATGCATCATACGGTTTTGCAGATTGGTTCTCTATACACGGGCTTATTGGTTTCGGGGATGTGCATGCAAGGTTAAAGGGTGATAAGACATTGCGATACCCGTATAATTTTGCAGGAGGTTACGGGTGGCGTGCAAAATTATACAAGAATGATAAAGAGAAGATAGATTGGGTATTTGGGTTTCAGCATATATCTGTACATCCTGGAGACCAATGGCATAATTCAACAAAGTACCAGATCATCTGGGATGAGTGGCAACTCTCTACTACAGTTTCAAAGAAGGTATTTAATTTAACCCCATATCTTGGGGCAAAATGGTCATTCATATACTTGATAAGCAAAGAAGACGGTGACCGTAAGAGAAGAATCTCTAATGGCTCTCCTGTGGGGTTTATTGCAGGAACAGATATGAAGATAAATAGATATACATACCTAAATGTCGAAGGAAGATTCCTTGATGAAATGGGTTTAAATGCAGGGTTTACCATAAGGTACTGATATGACTATGACAATGCTGCTTTTGCTTACTGCACTACTGTGGGGATCTTCTCCAATACTAGAGAAGATAGGTCTGGGTAGGGTAGACCCATTGACAGCTGTAACGATAAGAAGCCTTGCTATCACTATAATACTTTTGGTCTTCTTGGCCTTAACCGGTAAGATTAAGGATCTATTCAATATAGACCCAAAGTCACTCATAATATTCTCCATAAGCGGTTTCCTCGCAGGGTTTCTCGGCATGTGGACATATTTTGGGGCGCTAAAACTCGGTGCCACATCAAAGATCGTTCCTATTGCGGCAACTTATCCTTTAGTCACTGCAATCTTAAGTATAATCATATTAAAAGAAGGTGTAACCCTCTTTCGGATTATCGGAACAGTATTCATAATATTGGGCGTATGGCTAGTAAAATAAAACTACATCTGGTATTAATCCTGTGCTTATGCTCTATCTCTTTTAGTGCGCGCCATCTCCATGCAAAAGAACTCCCCAAAAAATACTTTGCGAAGACCGATGATAACTGGACATTGGTTCTTTATAGATACCAGCCAAGGAGCAAAGATTATAATGGTAAGGAACCTTTGATCTTGTGCCATGGTTTTGACTTTAATAGCTACATCTGGGATCTCGACGAGAAACATAGTATGGCCAGATACTTCCAGGATAAAGGCTATGATGTATGGGCTGTAAACTTGAGGGGTTCCGGTGAATCATCAAAGCCAGCGCTATCCGAGCTACGATCTATAACAAAGATGCAACTCGAGAATATACCCCAGATATTCCTGCGCATGCCGCTAAATATGGCAAGGCACAACTGGACAATAGATGATCACATACAACATGATATACCAGCCATAATAAAGACTGTCCAGTCTGAAACAAAGAAAGAAGAGGTGGTATGGATCGGCCATAGTATGGGGGGCATGATAATGTATGCCTACCTGGAAGGGCCGAATGCTGCAAATATCAAGGGGTTTGTTGCATTATCACCCATGATCAATGCTGACCAGTCCTTTGACAAGACCTTCAATGCGATATCATCATACAGGCCAATTACAGAAAGTGCGCTTTTGATAAATACAACTATCGTATATCAGCTGCGAAATTTAACGATGGGTATGCTAAAGTTGCCATGGGAAAGCCTCTTTTATAATGAAGATAATATGACTAATGCTACTGTAAGAAGGATGTTTCGCATAGCTATAGATGATACCTCTCCTGGAGTAATAGCTCAGTACAGAAGCATGATAGACAGCGGAAACTTTCTCTCTGTAGACAAAGAGGTAAATTATACTGAGGATCTTTCTTTCATAAAGACACCTATTCTCTTGGTGACTGGTAGTGCTGATAAGATGGGTTCTGTAAGTACGATTACATATGCCTATGACCACGTCTCGTCAAAAGACAAGACGCTCCACATATTCTCCAAGGAGAATGGCTATTCTAGTGATTATGGCCATTGCGACCTTATCCTGGGCGAGAACTCCAAAAAAGAAGTCTATGGTTACATACTCGATTGGTTAAATAGCCGATAATATAGGATATTTTTGTTGACTAATTCTCCTCTTAATATTATGATATTATTATATCAAAAGCATAAGGAGGTGAAGTAGTTGAAAGCTATAGTTGATGATAATCTCTGCACTGGTTGCGGCTTATGCGCAGATTCATGCGCAAGTGCGTTTGAGATGAAGGAAGATAAGGCAGTTGTAAAATCAGATCCATTGTCAGATGATTCTGTAGATTGCGCAAAGGAAGCTGCGGCAAATTGTCCAGTTGAAGCAATAAAGGTAGAATAATTTAATGCAAGACCTATTTGACGCATTAAAGTACTATTTAGAGGCAGGCCATGCCTTTGCCTATATCATTGCACTGGTAGCTGGTATTGTAACCAGTTTTACACCATGTGTATACCCTGTCATGCCTATAACTATAGGCTATATAGGGGCCAATTCCGCAGGATCCAAAAGTAGGGGGTTTCTGCTTTCGATAGCATATGTAATAGGCATGGCCGTTACATATGCCGTCCTTGGTGCAATAGCCTCAATGACAGGTATACTCTTTGGCCAGATCTCTACGCATCCTCTATCATACTTTATAATCGGGAACATTGTCTTTATATTAGGCATCTCCATGCTAGGGGCCTTTAACCTTAAGCTCCCGTCTTTTTTTACTGCTTCGAAGATAGGTACAAATAGAAAGAGTGGTATTATACCTGCATTCTTTGTAGGATTAGCTTCTGGACTTGTAGTGGGACCATGCACTGCACCTGTCCTTGCTGTAATACTTGCATTCGTTGCTACAAAACAGAATCTTATATATGGAATTTCCATGCTCTTTACTTTTGCGATTGGCATGGGTTTTCTCTTTATCCTGCTCGGTACATTTACTGGTCTCTTAGTCTCTATGCCGAAAGCGGGCCCATGGTTAGAAAGGATAAAGAAGATCTTCGGCTGGTTATT
>CAYLIX010000025.1:0-12257 GCA_964383775.1 uncultured Planctomycetia bacterium | reverse complement strand
AAAGAGCTTCTCTGTAGCAGAGGTCAATATAATGATCTCTGTTTTATTGTAGATCTCTGCGAGGATATCTTCTATCTGGCCAGGGGTCTTACCCTTGCAATATATAGCCTCTGGAAAACCACGCCTCATCAGGCGGTGGTTATCTATCTTTGCAAAGCCGAGATCTTTATATGGCAGATCCCGGAGCATATTATATGCTCGCTTTGTAGATATCCGCTTGTTGCGTATACCCTTCAACAATCTCATTAAATTATGCTTGGAATACATCCTCGGCTGGGGTTGTGTTGTATCAGGTAGCTATAATTAACCCTAGTGCGATAAATATGACGATGATCGAAAATATATAGAAATCATTAAAGTACAAAAAGTCTTTGAGGCCTTCCATCGCAGAGCTCGGTGTATGCACCTGGTGCTGTGCGCGGACGCTTGGCTCTGGTCTCTTATTTTGAACGCGGGAGGACCTGTGGATTACGAGCTGGCTCTTCTTAAACCTTAAGAACGTACCGCCTATCTTATAGGCGGGTATCTCGCCTTTGTCTACCAGTTCCTTGATCTGCCTCTCGCTTACCGCGAGAAACTCTGCCGCTTCTCTAATATTTAAAAGGTGCTCTTCTGCCATCTAGTTATCTGATCTTTTCGTTTGCGATCCAGTCTTCAAGGGTTGTCCGCTCAAATTTCCAGGTATCATTCTCTTTTACCCCGGGTAATTTGCCTTCTCTTGCCCAGTTTACTATGAGAGAGGTATCTACTTCCAGGTAACCTGCTACGTCCTCAGCGCTGAGTATGCTCTTGGATGATAATTTCTTGGCTGTCTTATTTGATGTCATGGCGCAGTTTCCATCGAAGATTGCGCCCTCTGATATGGAGAGGACAGGGCTTGTCATATTGCCGGACACCTTAGCCGGCGGTACAAGCTTCAGGCTCTTTGTGGCATCTATATCGCCGGTTACACTGCCTGCTACTGTAATGGTCTCACCCTTTATATTAGCCTTTACTGTGGCATTCTCTCCTATGGTGAGAGTGCCTTTTGTATTTAGTCCGCCGTCAAATGTGCCATTGATACGAAGGTTTACCGGGTCTCTGAAAACCATATTACCCTGCATGCTTGCATCAACATCAAGTATCTTCTCTTCCTTCTTATTCTTTCTCATATATCCTCCTCTTCTTCTACGCCCTGTTTTTTGGATAAGAATCTTTTAGCTATTTTGCCCAGAAGGGCCAATGCCACAATGATAGCCACTGAGGCAATTAACGCTGCTTTATAAAAGCCGCATCCCAATGCCAGTCCTATTGCTGCAACGCTCCAGAGCGAAGCCGCTGTGGTCAGGCCAAAGACAGATGTCTTGGAACGCATTATCGTGCCTGCACCCAGAAAACCTATGCCCATCACTATACCTGCAGCGATCCTTGATGGATCACTATGCTGGTAGACACCACTGTATTTATCTGCGATATAGAGTGAGGTCAGTGTAATAAGGGTGGCGCTTAAGCATACCAGGATATGGGTCCTTAAACCTGCTGCTCTTCTGTGTGCTTCTCTTTCAAAGCCGATTATGCCGCCTATTACAACGGCTAACATTAATCGTATGATTATCTCTTTATCTGACATTAACCTTGCCTTTCATTATAATTATAACATAATACATTAATTATGCAAGCGTTTTTTATAGAGGGCCTCACCCAGGCCGCCTACCATGGCAGCATTGTCTATGCATAGCTTTATGGGGGGTACCTTGACATCTATATTGAGCTCATTTGCCTTGTTTGTGAGGTGATTGCGTAATGCCTTGTTTGCACTTACGCCTCCGCCTACTACAAGGGAGCGTGAGCCTCTCTTTACGCAGGCGAGTATTGCCTTTTCAGTGATCATGTCACAGACTGCATCCTGGAATGCTACACAGATATCATTTATAGTCTGATCATCCAGGGTTTGGGTATTTAGCTTCTTTACGTGATATAGTACTGCAGTCTTTATCCCGCTAAAGCTGAAGTCGAGTGCGCCTTTCTTCAGAGAAGACCTGGGAAACCTGATCTTTGCAGGGTCGCCGGATCTTGCGCGCTCTTCTATTATGGGGCCGCCCGGATAACCGAGGCGCAGGATCTTTGCTACCTTATCAAATGCCTCCCCTGCTGCATCGTCCTGTGTGCGCCCCATTATCGTATACTTATCTATATCCTCCATCCATATTAGTGAGGTGTGACCTCCTGATACTACCAGCCCAACGAGCGGGAAACTTACATCCTTTGACGAGAGTAGATTGGCATATATGTGGGCTATGATGTGGTTTACTTCTATTAGAGGCACAGAGAGAGCAAATTCAAGGGCCCTTGCCATGGATATGCCTGTAAGGAGTGATCCTACTAATCCAGGTTCCTTGGTAACTGCAATAAGTTCTATATCCTTTATCTTTACGCGAGCAGTCTTTAACGCCTCTTTTAAGACAGGATTAATATATTCCAGATGAAACCGCGAGGCTATCTCCGGCACTACCCCGCCGAACTTTGAATGAAACTCTACGCTTGAACTTACTATATTTGAAAGTATCTCATTGCCGTTAGTTATGGATACTGAAGTCTCGTCACATGAAGTCTCTATACCCAGGGTTATCATTCTTCTATAAGCTCCGATAGCGTGACTATGTTTACGTTCATCTCTTTAAACTCAGGCATCATCTCTTCTATGGCCTGAATGGTGAGGGCTTTATTGTGGCCGATGCCTATTGCAGAGGACATTGCCCTGGCCCTGGAAGCAAGTTCTCTTAACTGCCCCTTTATGTATTCGAGCTCAGGCTCATTATCCAGAAATACAGACCTCTTTATAAATCTTACCCCATTGGCGCGGCTAAGCGGACCGCATATGGATTTATCTGTAACGAGTGAGTCTAAGAAATATAGATCGTCTTCTTTCATCCGTCCAAAGATCAGTGACATCACCCTCTCATCCTCAGTCGCCTTTGAACCCATGTGATTTGATATGCCGCTTAAGTTTGGTATCTCACTTATGGCATTGTCCAGATATCTCAGGATCTCTTCGTCGGTAAGGCTGGAGGTAATGGTATTCTCTTCTAGCCTTCGCTCCTCGTGCGGTTCAAGTGGCAGATGCAATATAACCTCACAGCTTCTTGCATATGCTTCTTTTGCAATGGCCTTTGAATATGGCAGGTTAGGCAGGATCGCCAGGGTTATCGGCACATCCAGTTCCCAGATCTTATCAAGGTGCCTCTGGTTATAGCCCCAATCATCGAGGACTATAGCGACTTTTCCGAGTATGCGGCCAGCAGCTTCATCTCTCTTTCTTGACTCTTCGATGCGTTCTTCTATGAGAGAGAGCCTGCGCGATAGCGTGCGTGTCCTCTGGAAATAGTAGATGGATGTTATGGCAAGTAATATAACCAGGCCAATGTATATAGACTTCTTCATAAATTTAAATGATTATTCCTTAATCTTAGAATAGACCTTAATGCCCTTTAGGATATCTATTGCGTGATGTAGTTGATTATCATAGGTCTTCTCTTTTGGCTCTATCTTTTCCGTACTCTTGTCCTCTATCTTTTCAAAGACCTCCTGCGCCTTATCCTTTTCATCTGTTTTAGGCGGTGCTTTGTATTCAATAACTATATTCGGCGCAATACCCTCTTCATGAATTACGCGGCCTTTGGGTGTAAGATATCTTGCAGTAGTAAGCCTGAGCGCTGAACCGTCTTTAATGGGTATGACGGTCTGGACAGACCCTTTACCAAAGGACTTTGTCCCCACTATGATGGCACGCCCTGCATCCTGGAGTGCGCCTGCCACGATCTCTGATGCGCTGGCAGAACCGCCATTTTGAAGGACTATCATAGGGTAATCTTTTTGCGGGGCATTGGTCGATTTATATATTATCTCGTGCTCTTTTGTCCTGCCTTCAGTGATCACTATCACTGCACCCTTGGGCAAAAACATATCCGCTACGTCTATCGACGCATTTAATAGCCCGCCGGGGTTTGACCTTAAATCGAGGATAAATCCATCCATGCCCTCTTTTTCCAGGCGCGTGAATTCCTTGAGTAGATCCTTGCCTGTCCTCTCCTGAAACTCAGATAGCCTCACATAACCTATCTTATCTTCCAATATTGTAGCTTCCTTGATGCTCTCTGTCTTTATGATAGCTCTCTTTATCTTCAGGTCAAATATCTTTGACTCATCTTCGCGAAGTATTGTCAGGGTAACCTCTGTTCCTGGATTACCCCTTAGCATCTTTACTGCAGAGATGAGCGTAATATCCTTTGTGCTCTCTCCATCTACCTTGACTATACGATCCCATGATTTTATGCCGGCCTTATATGCCGGTGTATCCTCAAGCGGCGAGATCACAGTAAGAAGTCCGTCTCTTATGGATATCTCTATGCCCAGGCCGCCAAACTCGCCCTTTGTCTCTTCCTTTATCTCTTTGAAGCTTTCCGGATCCATGAATTCGCTGTATGAATCGAGGGATGAGAGCATACCTTTTAGGGCGCCGTATATAAGATCTTTTGAGTCTGGCTCCTCCAAATAGTGAAGACGTATATAGCTTATGGCATCACTGAATAACTCAATATGCTGATAGAGGGTATTCGTTGGTGTTTTGCTAAAGAGTCCGCAGACTCCTGCCCTTGCGATCAGGGTTATGGCCAGGGCTAGTAATATGATCTTTAAGATATTCTTTTTTCGGGTCATATCTTATCCAGTCTCCTCTTTAAGAGTTCGTTTACCATCTTTGGATTGGCCTTGCCCTTTGTAGCACGCATGGCCTGCCCTACCAGAAACGTGATCGCAGTAGATTTGCCGCTCTTATAGTCTTCAACAGCCTTGGGATTACTGGCTATCACGCCATCGAGCATCTTTATGATCTCGCCTTCGTCTTTTATCTGCGAAAGCCCCTTATTCTTAACGATCTCCTGAGGGGGCTTCTTCGTCTCTACCATCTCATGTAAAACCTCTTTTGCGATCTTTCCTGTAATGGTGCCATCATCTATGAGCTTGAGCATATCTACTATACTCACAGGATCTATTCCCAGAGTAGATATAGTAAGACTCTTCTTATTTGCCTCGCTTAACATATCAGTGCCTATCCAATTGGCAATGATCCTGGCGTCTTTATATAATTTTGCGCATTCTTCAAAATAGTCTGCAGTCTCTCTATCCTTTGTCAATAGATTTGCAGGTGCTGCTGATAATTTGTAATCACTGATAAACCTCTTTAGCCTCTCTTTTGGAAGTTCTGGCAGGGTTGACCTTATCTGGTCTACCAGCTTCTTCTCTATAAGAAACGGAACAAGATCAGGTTCAGGAAAATAGCGATAGTCAAATGCCTCCTCTTTTGAGCGCATGGAATATGTGCGGCCCTTTGCCTCGTTCCAGAGCCTTGTATCCTGCTTTATCTTCTTCCCTTCTTCCAGAAGCTTGGTCTGTCTCTCGACCTCATGCTCGAGCGCAGCCTTTACGCCTTTGAATGTATTCATATTCTTAAGCTCTGTCTTGACCCCGAGCGTCTTCTGTCCTTTTGGTCTCAGAGAGATATTTGCATCACAGCGCAGGCTCCCCTCCTCCATATTGCAGTCGGATACACCGAGGTATCTTAGTATGGCCTTTAGCTCTGTAAGATAATTATACGCCTCATCAGGTGAGCTTATATCAGGCTCTGAGACTATCTCTAAAAGCGGCATGCCGCATCGATTAAAGTCCACGAGACTTGAGGAGTCCTCTTCATCATGGATAAGCTTTCCTGCATCCTCTTCTAAGTGAACCCTCTTTATCCTTATCCTCTTATTCTTATCGTCTGACTGCACAGTAAGAGAGCCATCTGCAGCAAGCGGCAGGTCATACTGTGAGATCTGGAAGTTCTTCGGTAGATCAGGATAAAAGTAGTTCTTCCTGTCAAACTTCATCCTATCCGTTATAGTGCACTCGAGCGCAGTACCCACTCTTATGGCAAGATTCAGCACTTCCCTATTGAATACAGGCAAGACCCCTGGAAAACCGAGGCATACCGGGCATGTCTGTGTATTCGGCTTTGCGCCGAATTTGGTAGAACAGCCGCAGAATATCTTAGATTGTGTCAGGAGGTGTACATGGACCTCAAGGCCGATCACAGTTTCGTATTGTTTCTTTGGCGTCATAAAGGCGGCCTCTTTAGATGAAACCCTGTGTGCTCCTGGAATGTATATGATACACGGAATAACGTCTCTTCATCAAATGGCTTGGCCAGTATCTGCAAGCCTATGGGTAGATTATTCTTAGTGAAGCCGCATGGTATGGATATCGCAGGTATGCCGGTAAGATTGGCGGGAATAGTAAAGATATCGGATAGATACATGGCAAGCGGGTCGTCTATCCTCTCACCTATCTTAAACGCAGGCGTAGGTGTCGTCGGGGTAATTATGCAGTCGCATCTATTAAATACCCTGTCAAAATCCTCTTTCATGCGCGTACGTACTTTAAGCGCCTTTAAATAGTAGGCATCATAGTATCCGCTCGAGAGCACATAAGTCCCCAGGATAATGCGCCTCTTTGCCTCATCTCCAAAGCCTTGTTCGCGTGTAGCCTTGTACATATCTATTAATGAATTAGCATCAGCTCTATGGCCATATTGAACTCCATCAAACCTCTCCAGGTTTGAGCTGGCCTCTGCAGGGGCGATAATATAGTATGTGCTTACTGCATACTCTGTATGCGGAAGAGATACTTCTTTTACCTCGGCACCCAGGTTCTTAAGGGTCTCTATAGCCTTCTTAACAGACTTCTCTACCTCTGGGTCTATGCCCTTGATAAAGTACTCTTTTGGTATACCGATCTTCAGTCCTTTAACATCATCTCTTAACGATGCTGTGTAGTCAGGCACATCTATATCTACTGAAGTCGAATCTTTTGGATCATGCCCTGCTATTGCCTTTAAGAGAAGTGCGGAGTCTTTGACGTCTTTTGTAATGGGGCCTATCTGGTCAAGGCTCGATGCAAATGCTATGAGCCCATATCTGGAGACACGACCGTAAGTAGGTTTTAGGCCTACTACGCCGCAGTGCGCTGCCGGCTGTCGTATGGACCCGCCTGTATCAGACCCGAGCGCCATGATCGCCTCGCCTGCTGCCACTGCAGCTGCTGAACCGCCGCTCGATCCTCCGGGGATCCTATCGAGGGACCATGGATTCTTGGTAGGTCCATAACAGGAAGTCTCGCAGGAAGAACCAAATGCAAACTCATCCATGTTTGCGCGCCCGGAAAACAATGCACCCTCGGATTTCAGCTTTTCAATGACCGTTGCGTCATAAGGCGGCTTAAAACCCTTCAGTATCTTTGAGGCACAGGTGGTCTCCCGCCCTTTAATACATATATTATCTTTTATTGCAATGGGTATGCCTGATAATCTGCCCTTGCGGCCCAGCTTTATCTCTCTCTTTAAGGCCTCAGGATCAAAGGAGACGAGTGCATTAATCGATGACTCTATCTTATCTATGCGGTCCAGCACAGAGAAGGCTATTCCCTCATGGTCTGCCTTCTTCTCGCTTACCATTTTAAGCAGGTCTGTTGCTGTACGGCTGAACAGCTTCTCTGGCATGACTATCCTTCTTCTATTATCTTAGGGACCTTAAATGCCCCTCTCCTGGTCTTGGGCGCATTCTTAAGTACCTCTTCAGCGGGCAGCGATCCCTTGACTTCATCTTTGCGGAATACATTCATCACAGGGAGTGGATGTGTTGTAGGAGAGACGCCTATGGTATCGACCTTCTTCAGCTTCTCTATGTAAGATATGATATCACCTATTTGCGATGAGAAGCTCTTTATCTCGCGCTTATTCAACCTTATCCTTGCAAGGTCTGCTATATAATCTACATCAATCTTCTTCTTCATATTATTATATAATTATCACATAACTATAATAAAAAGTCAATGACAGCATCTGCTATTGCAGCAAAGCTTTCGAGCGGGAGTTTCTCAGGCCTTATGCGGGAATCGATCCTGAGCGCGTCCAATATAGCCTTGATATCACTCTTGCTGCACCCCAGGGCCTCTTTGTGAGAGAGGCTTGCAAGGAGGGTCTTTCTCCTCTGGTTAAATGCGCTTCTTATCACCCGAAATAGCATCTCTATGTCCTTTACGCGTATTCGTCCATCCGGAAGCATAGAGAGCTTTAAGAGTGAGGAATGGACTTCCGGCCTGGGAAAGAAGGAATCCGGATTTATGTCCATGAGTATCTCACTATCCGCATAAAACTGCACAAAGAGGCTGAGCGAACTATAATCATCATCCCCTGCCCTTGCCACTATGCGGCGCGCCACCTCTCTCTGTATTATAATGTAGGCGGCATCTATGGACTCTCTGAAGCTTAACAAGTGCTGGATAATCGGGCTCGTTATATAGTATGGAAGCGCGCCTACCACCTTTAATTTACCGGATGTAAGCGGGCTTATCTTGAATTCAAGGATATCCTTCTCTATGATATCGAGATTTTGATAATCGTGCAGGATCTCGCTTAAGAGTGCGGCCAGCTTTCTGTCTTTCTCAATGGCGCAGACATATCTGCAGGATCTTACAAGCCCTTCAGTCAATGCGCCGAATCCCGGGCCGATCTCAAGGACCTCATCATCTCTGGCAAGGCTTATAAATCTTATTATCTTGTCTCTGAGATTCTTATCTATGAGAAAGTTCTGGCCAAACTCTTTTCTGAATTGGAGCTTCTCTCTCTTTACCAGACTCTTTATCTCAGTCTTTGTCAGCATCTTGCCAAATGGCAGGCCAGCCTTATAGCCTCTTTCATGCTAGAAGGGTCTGCCTTTCCTTTCTTTGCTATATCATATGCAGTGCCAAAGACAGGTGATGTCCTGATAAATGGCAATCCCAGGGTGACATTTACACAAGAGTCCCGCCCTACCATCTTTACAGGTATCATTGCCTGGTCATGATACATGGCTACTAGGCCATGTATCTTCTTTTTATAGAGTGAGTTAAACGCGCTATCTGCAGGAAGCGGCCCGGATATGTTTTTCAAGTTGCGACGCAGCATCTTGACTGCGGGTGCAATCGTCTTTATCTCTTCATTTCCCAGGACTCCGCGTTCTCCGCTATGGGGGTTTAGCGCACATACCCCGATCTTTGGGTTATTTATCTTCATGGAATCTTTCAGGAATTTTGCAGTGAGTGTGGTCACATCTATGATACCTTTCTTAGTAATGCTGCGCGATACGTCCTTGAGTCGGATGTGCCTTGTAACGGTAGCTACCTTTAGGCCGCGGCCAATAAATATCATTGCCACATCTTTGGCCCTGGACTTATCCTGCAGATACTCTGTATGGCCGGAAAATCTTATACCGGACTTTGTAATGGATGCCTTATTTACAGGGGCAGTCACGAGCGCTCGCGAAAATCCATTATCTATCAGACGAAGCGCAGCGTCTATATACCGTAATACTGAGCGGGCGCCGCCTTTGATTCCGAGGTCTAAGAGATCTATAGGTGGATTAAGTTTAAGGATCTTCTTGGCATGTAATATGGTCTTTAGATCGCCTATGACGAGAAAATTGGCCAGTCTTGCAATCGATCTATCGGCCAGGGCCGACACTATAGTCTCAGGCCCTATGCCGCGGGGGTCCCCCATGGTGAGTAAGACGGTCGGCTTATTTGATCGAGATGTACGCATTGGATCTTAACTTCTCAAGCCACTCTGTAAACTCCTCCTGAGCCCTTTTGCGAAATAGCAGGCCTGAGACCTGCATGCGCACCTCTTCAAAGGCCAGGACCTTCTCCTCTTTTCTGTCAGTGACGCGGAATATATGGTATCCTACGGGTGTCTCTATCACTTCTGATATTTCATTGGGCTTCATGAAGAATATGACACTATCTATCTCTTTTAGCAGTTCGCCGCGCGCCACAAAGCCGAGATTTCCACCTTTGTCTTTATTGGGCCCTTCAGAGTAATTGGATGCTATCTCCTTAAAGTCAGCGCCATTCGTTACCATCTTGTGCACATCATCTGCCAATTGCCTGCTCTCGATAGGTGTACGCACACTCTCGAGCTTTATCATGATCGTCTCTACTGCTACCTGCTCAGGCTGGGTATAATCCTCGATATGCTCAGTGTAATAGCGGCTGATGTCTGAAGGCTGCACCCGCACACTTGAATAGACCTGTTGCTCTACAGCCTTCTTTATAAGCACTTGATCCTTATATTTATTACGGAGGTCGAGGAGCGTAAGATTCTGCTCTTTAAGGAGATTGTCCAATTGCAGCCCCTTGTCTCGCAGCTCTCTCTCTATCCCCACTACATATTCATCGATCTCTTCGGCTTCTACCACTATGGCAAGCTTTCTTGCCTCGCTCAATAAGAGCCTATCATCTACAAGCTGTCTCAGTATCTCGAGCCGTCTATTATCGAGCTGTTTGTATAGTTCCTCTTCGTCCTTGTATATCTCTAAATACTGCTGGTAGATGGGGTATAATAACCTGTCCACTTCAGACTTGGTAATGACCTCATTATTTACTACTGCCACTATCTTATCGACAATCTTTGCGGAAGATGGCACAATTAAAATAGCCGAAGCAATAATAGATAATACTATTAAGGATATGGATCGCTTAACTCTGAGAGTCATCCTTTGTCATCTCCAATAGGTCTGAATTGATCACTATGCTCGCTTTGGATTTTAGCCTCGTTATAAGGTCATCCAAAAGCTCTGCTCTTCTCTTTGATAATAGGTCTGATTCTATCTTGTCTTTTACGCTCTCAAACTTCATGGGTTCAGATGGCTTCTTATCAGTGAGTTTTATTACGTGATAGCCAAACTGCGTCTTTACAGGGCCGCTTACATCGCCTGTGCGGAGTTTAAGGCATGCGTCTTCAAATTCCGGGACCATCTGCCCTTTTGAAAAGTAGCCTATGTCACCGCCGCGGGCGCTAGTTGTATCTGAAGAGTGTTTTCTGGCGAGTTCTGTAAAGAGCGCGCCGGCATTAAGTTTATCGGATATCTCTACGGCCTCATCGAGCGTATCTACCAGTATATGGGATGCCCTATAGAGCTCCGGGCTCATGAACTTTACCTTATTGTCATCGTAAAAGACCTTTATATCACGGTCATTTACCTTTGCCTTATCCTCGACTTCATCCTTTGCAAGACGCGCTATGATAATGCGCTTCTTGGCCTCTTCGAAGATATCGAGCATCTCTTTATCCTTGTCGATATTTCTCTTGAGCGCTTCTTTATAGAGGAGTATCTCAAGAACGAGATTGTCCAGGTATGCAGCCTTATTCTCAAGCGCTACTGCCCTTATCTCATCATTCAGGTTTGTGACCCTCTCATTAAAATCTGCCAGTGTAATGACTTCGCCGTCAACGGCTGCAAGGGCTGGGCTCTGGGTACCCGCACTCTTAAGCTGACCAGTATTTACGTCATCGCTGGATTGCTTTCCACAGCTTACAGCCATTACTACTACCAGACATAATGCAATTAGATATATGACCTTTTTCATAATTCCTCCTGTTATTATGACAATTATATTAGCATATTATTATATCAGATACAAGTAGTAACATCATGCATTATTTGCGTGCTTCGATTGCAGATTTAAGGAGGCGGCAATAGAGGTCAAAACCTATGGCATCTATGAAGCCATGCTGTTGCGTACCTAGTAAATTGCCTGCGCCTCTCATCTGGAGATCATCCATTGCAAGCTGAAAACCGGATCCCAGTTCAGTGAATTTCCGTATAGAATTGAGCCGCTTCTGGGCATCGGCAGTAAGCGCCTTGCTCTTGGGTACCAATAGATACGCATATGCCTTTCTGGTGAAGCGGCCTACGCGCCCTCTTAACTGATAGAGATCTGCCAGGCCAAATGCATCCGCGCGGTTTATGAGCATGGTATTGGCATTTGGTATGTCTATACCAGACTCTATTATGGTAGTACATACGAGCACATCGATCTCATTTTTGATGAATTTCAGCATGGTCTTTTCCAGCACGCGCTCTGTCATCTGGCCATGACCCACTTCAATACGCGCCTTTGGCAAAAGCTCTTTTAGCCTGTTTGCTATTCTCTCTATACCCTTTACCCTGTTGTGTACAAAATAGACCTGCCCCCCTCTCTTGAGCTCAGTTGCTATAGCATGCTTTACAAAATCATCGCTATATTCCACCACCTTAGTAGTGATGGCGAGCCGCTTGGCAGGCGGGGTATTTATCGTGGACATGTCTCTTGCGCCTACAAGGGCCATGTAGAGTGTGCGGGGTATTGGCGTAGCGCTCAGTGTC
>CAYLIX010000024.1:0-12269 GCA_964383775.1 uncultured Planctomycetia bacterium | reverse complement strand
CCCTAAGGGCAGTAATTGAGGTTATTAAACCATCTATTACACTCTCTATATAGAGAGTGTATCCAATCGTAACACCTGCCATATCAACAAGTTATGCTATCGCTACTTGACATTTTACTAATAATTGTGTATACTCTCTAGGTAGAGAGTGATAATGACAATAATCTATCTATTAAAAGATCTAGCTCAGGAATCAGGCATGTCAATATACACGGTAAAATACTATCTAAAACTTGGCATCATTAAGGAGATCGGCCGCAGCCCAAATACGAACATTAGATACTTTGATAAAGGCACCCTAAGAGATCTCAATGTTATAAGAAAGATGCGCAAAGAGAAGAGATCTCTCGACCACATAAAACGCTATTTGCAGGGGGCAAGATGAGCTATTTTGAAGCATTAGGCCTTAAGAAGGAGCCTTTCTCAACTAGCCCGGATCCGGATTTCTTCTATCGTTCGTCAGAGCACAATACTGCTCTTCATAGGCTCGAGATAGCTATCAGGCTAAGGCGTGGATTGAGCGTAATACTTGGTGATGTCGGCACTGGAAAGACTACATTGAGCCGTACGCTATTGCAGAGTTTTGACGGCGAAGATAATTATATATTTAAACTGATCCTTGACCCGACCTATAAATCTGAATTTCAATTTCTCTCAAGTCTGACCAAGATGTTTGGAGTTAAGCCGAACTTTCGTTCGACCCTCGATTATAAAGAGGCGATAGAGCAGTATCTCTTTAAGAAGGGTGTTGATGAAAACAAGACGATCATACTCCTTATAGATGAAGGGCAGAAGCTCTCACACTCATTTATGGAGATCCTCCGTACGCTCTTAAATTATGAGACGAATGAATATAAACTGCTCCAGCTCATAGTCCTGGCACAGGTGGAACTTTTGCCCCGTATAAAGAGGATAAAGAATTTCTATGACAGGATAACGATGAAGTATACTATTAATCCCCTCGATGAAAAAGAGATGGCAGAGATGATAAGATACAGGCTCCACAAGGCAGGACTTGCGCCCGGTAGAGAGCTCTTTAGCGAAGATGGTCTAAAGGCGATCTATCAATATACGCAAGGGTACCCGCGTCAGATATCTGTTTTTTCACATAATGCCCTCGAGTATATTGTCATGAATGACAAGGATATTGTAGATGCACGCATTGTGGATAAATTAATTGCCAGAGAGTCCAAATGAAGAGAGACTTTTCGCCGGAAGAGAAGCTGCTGAATCTTATTAAGAAGAAGCGAGTGAAGGCTCATCCTGAGCGCATGCATGCTACAGAAGAGGCGGTGCATATTGAAAAGCCTGTAAAGAGGTCTGAGCCTACAAGCGCTGAGAGCATTACATGGCTTACAAGGATCAAGTTTTTAAATTCGATACTATTCTCCCTGCTCGTTGCAATGATATTCTACCTTGTTATCGATCTATTTATGATCAAGGACGCTGGCCTAGAGCAAGCGGGCGACGTAAAAGTAATCGCATCAGGACCAGTTGCTGATATTGAGAGCAGGCCTTCCTCTTATTATATAGAGAGCCTGAAGGCCAGGCAGCTCTTTAAGACCATTGCAAGTGACAAAGGCGATAGCAGTGTATCAGGTATTGCAAGAGAAGAGCTTATCGCAAATCTTGAATTGCTCGGGATAGTCTCTGGTGAAAATCCACAGGCTATAATAGAGGATAAGGCGCGAAAGAAATCATATTTTTTGAGAGAGGGTCAAGCTGCAGGCGGTATCCATCTGAAGACCATAGATGCAAACGGAGTAACGGTAGTCTATGGCGATGAAGAGTTTAACCTATCTATATAATTACGGAGGTATCTTATGAATAAAAGAATCTTATCTGTGATAATGGCCATCATCTTACTCTTTTCAAACTGCTCATATGCCGAAGATGCTAAAGGAGCACAGGAGACCATATCGCTCGATTTTAAGGGCATGGATATTGTAGATGTCTTAAAACTCCTGGCACAGCGAGGCAATATGAATATTGCCATATCCAAGAATGTACGGGGCAAGGTAACTATGTTCTTAAAAGACGTAGATGTATATGACGCGTTTCTGATGATACTGGCATCGAATGACCTTGCGTATGAACAGACCGGAAATATCATTAATGTGATGACGGAGAAGGGCTACGAATCAAAATTCGGCCAGAAATTTGATGATAAGAGGATCATAGAGACGTTCCAGCTTAAGCATGCCAATGCAAATGATGTCTCCAAGACGCTGGCGCAGATTAAGACGAAGATAGGTAAGGTTATTGTAGATGAAGGGGCGAATATGATCGTGGTGATGGATTCGCCTGCTACTGTACTGGAGGCCAAGAATATAGTGCTGGCTCTCGATAAACCCGTTGAGACCAGGATATTCTCCCTGGACTATGCAAAGGCAGATGACGTAAAGCCAAAGATAGAAGAGAACCTTACCAAGAATATAGGCTCAGTGCAGGTGGATGAACGAACCAATAAGATCTTTATAACGGATCTCACAGAGAAGATGACGGAGATAGAGAATCTTATAAATGTACTTGATGAGCGTACGCGGGAAGTCCTCATAGAGGCAAAGATCATAGAGATCACGCTCAATGATGAATTTAAGTATGGAGTGAATTGGGATAGACTCCTTAAGGTCGGATCTAATGCGGCAGGCCTGGCAATGGGCGTTAATTTTACAGACGTGATAACCGGCTCCATCTTGCCTGCAGAGACATCAGGAATTAGTGGAGGCTCTTTTGAGCTCGGTACATTGGAAGAGCATGATTATCATGCAATGATAGAGGTACTTGAAACGGTAGGCAAGACTGAGGTTCTGTCTAGTCCGAGGATCGTAGTTATTAATAATGAAGAAGCCTCTATATTGGTAGGCACTAACCAGCCTTATGCTACTACAGGCACGACTGTGAGCGAGACTGTATCACAGACCACACAGCAGGTAACATATGTAGACCTGGGCGTAAAGCTCCATGTAACACCGACGATAAATACGAATGGATATATCACCATGAAGATCAAGCCTGAAGTGAGCTCAAAGACCGGGGATTATACGATAACGAGCGAGGAAGGAACAACGACGAGAACAACGACCGTACCTATTATATCTACATCAGAGGCTGAGACGACTGTTATGCTAAAAGATGGAAATACAATTCTCCTGGCAGGCCTGATAAGAAAGAGAGATGAGGAGTCAGAGGATAAGATTCCATTCCTTGGAGATATACCACTCATTGGGCAATTGTTTAAGAATCAGCAGCGTGGTTCTTCAGATAATCCTGAAAGACAAGAGCTTGTAATCTTTTTAACTCCACACATTATAAGCGGTGATACAATATCTCCGGAAGTAGCTGATTACCTGACTACAACTGAGCCTAGTAAAGCAGAGATTAAACAGCCACCGGAGAAGAAGAGGGAGATGACGCATTTTTGGTGGCAGGACAGCCAGACGCACAGTGACTCAGCAATGCCAATGGCAATTCAACCAATCCAGGATCTTGGACTGGATACCAGCAGCATGTCGCATAGACAATATTATAACCTTTTGCGCAATAAGGTCCTTGAGATAGCAGGGCAGAATTATCCGCGCAGCAATTTGCAGGGAGATGTATACATAAGCTTTGTTGTCTCCTCTGATGGTAAGCTCTTAGGTAATCCTAAGGTGCTTGCAGCAAAGAATGAATCGCTCAAGGCCCTGGCTGTAAAGAGCGTGTGGGAAGCTTCGCCATTTCCAAAATTCCCTAAATCGATTAGAAAATCTGCGGAGAAGTTTAAGGTCTTAATAACCTATAACTAATATACTCGCCCCTTCAGAGCTTTTTCGATTGACATTCTATTATAATATTAATATAATATCATTCTAAATATATTTATTAACTAAAGGACTTATATATGCCTAAAAACATACCAAGTGATCTTGAGATAGCTCAAAAAGCAAATCCTAAGCCTATTGAAACAATAGCTAAGAATTTAGGTATTAAGGATGAAGAGCTGGAGTTACACGGTAAGTATAAAGCCAAGATCTCACTCGATATTTTAAAGCGGCTAAAGGACAGGCCGAATGCTAAGTATATAGATGTTACTGCCATTACACCGACTCCGCTCGGAGAAGGTAAGACGGTTACGACCATCGGCCTCTCAATGACCCTCAATAAGATCGGTGCCAATTCTATCGTCTGTATAAGGCAGCCTTCTCTCGGACCAGTCTTTGGTATAAAAGGGGGTGCTGCCGGTGGCGGCTACTCTCAAGTCATTCCAATGGAAGATGTCAATCTCCACCTTACAGGGGATGTACATGCAGTAGGTGTTGCACACAATCTCCTGGCTGCTTTTTTGGATAACTCCTTATTTAAAGGCAATACCCTGGATATCGACCCATCCACTATCATGCTTCATAGAGTAGTCGATGTAAGTGACCGTGCTTTACGTAATATTACTATTGGTGAAGGTACAGAGCATGATGGTGTAGTGAGAAAGAGTGGATTCGACATAACTGTGGCAAGCGAGGTTATGGCAATCCTTGCCCTTACCGACAGCCTAAAGGATCTACGTAAGCGTCTTGGCAATATGGTAGTAGCATATTCAAAGAAGGGCAAACCCATTACAGCAGAGGATCTTAAGGTAGCAGGCGCTATGGCAGTGCTCTTAAAAGATGCCATTAAACCGAACTTAATTCAGACGCTTGACCATACCCCTTGCATCATGCATGCCGGCCCTTTTGCAAATATAGCGCATGGAAATAGCTCTATCCTGGCAGATAAGATGGCTATGAAGCTGGCTGATTATGTAGTAACGGAGAGTGGTTTCGGTGCAAGCTGCGGCGCAGAGAAGTTCTTTGATATAAAATGCCGCACAAGCGGGCTAAAGCCCAATGCAGTTGTGCTCGTATGTACTGTAAGGGCATTAAAGATGCACTCCGGACGATTTAAGGTAGTACCGGGAAGGCCCCTGGAAAAAGGGTTGATCACTGAAAACCTTGAGGCAATTAAAGAAGGCTCATCAAATTTAAGAAAGCATATCAAGAACCTCGAGCTCTTTGGGATACCTGTAGTAGTCGCGATTAATAAGTTTACTACAGATACAGACCATGAGCTGGAGCTTATTAAAAAGATAGCTAAAGAATGCGGTGCATATGACTGTGTAGTATCGGAATTATGGGAGAAGGGCAGCATAGGAGGCAAGGAGCTGGCAAAGGCTGTTATTGCTGCTGCCTCAGAACCAAATAAATTCCAATTCCTCTACTCACAGGACCTACCCATAAAAGAGAAGATAAAGACTATTGCCACAAAGATCTATGGCGCAAAAGATGTCTCTTATAGTGAAAAGGCAGAAGCAAAGATTGCAAGGTTTGTAAAGAACGGATACAGCAAGCTCCCGATATGTATGGCCAAGACACATCTGTCGTTATCGCATGACCCAGAGCTTAAGGGCGCACCGAGCGGATTTACACTGCCTATTGTCGACATACGCGCTTCAATAGGTGCAGGCTTTCTCTACCCATTGTGCGGTGAAATGAGGACTATGCCTGGATTGCCGTCTGTACCTGCTGGCACAAAGATAGATTTAGACGCCAATGGAAAGGTAGTAGGGTTATTCTAATATGTATATAGATGCTTCGATAAAGAATTATCTTGATGATCTGGCTGCAAGAAAGCCTGCACCTGGCGGCGGAAGCGCAGCTGCGCTTGAAGCTGCCACTGGCTGTGCACTTCTGTCCATGGTGGCAAACTATACGATTAGCAATAAGAAATATGTAGACTATCACGAGGTTGCAAAGGAGCACCTGGGTACTGCTGAAGTATTCAGAGCAAGATTAATGGAGCTAATCGATAAAGATGTAGAGGCTTATAAGAAGCTCTCAGATGGTATGAAGACGCTTAAAGACAAACCAACAGAACTATCAAATCTCTACAAGGAAGCCTGCAATGTTCCTCTTGCTATATGTAAGATATGTGGTGAGGCGATAAAGCTTGCGAAGGAATTGACAGAGCATGGTAATAAGAACTTAATCACAGATAGTGCGATTTCAGCATTGATGCTCGAGAGCGCATTCTCAAGCGCAGCGCTGAATGTCATAATAAATCAACCTGGTATTAAAGACGAGGCCTATATTGCCAAATGTAATGATGAGCTCTTAAAGCTAAAGGATGATGTAAGAAAGACACGAGAGGGGGTAGTGGAATATGTCGGGCATACTTTTGGAGGGTAAACAGATAGCAGCAAATATTAAGATCGATCTAGCCAGACAGCTTAATTCTTTAAAGAGAAAATTTGATAAGGTGCCGCATTTAGCTACAGTACAGGTGGGCGGAGACCCTGCATCAAACGTCTACGTCAAGGCGCAAAAGGGCGCTGCTCAGAGGCTGGGTATAGAGTATTCATTGCATTTACTGGATGATGAATCTACAGAGCTCGACCTTATTAATTTTATTAAGAAGCTGAATAAGGATCCAAAGGTCACCGGTATACTGCTTCAACTACCGCTTCCTCCGCATATGAGTATTAACAAGGTCACTGCATTTATCGACCCAAAAAAGGACGTAGAGGGTATGCACCCGGAAAACCTGGGACGAATAGTCTACGGCACGCATATAGTGGCACCATGTACGGTCCTCGCTGTTATGGAGCTTATACAGCAGACAGGCGTCGATCTTTATGGTAAAGAGGTCGTTGTAGTAGGCCACAGCGAGATAGTAGGAAAGCCATTATCACTTATGCTCTTGAATAAATTTGCTACAGTGACTACATGCCACATAGGCACCTCCGACAGAAAGCTCTTAACATTCCATGTCAGAGGCGCTGAGATCCTGGTCGTTGCAGTAGGTAAGGCATCTATAGTCAGGGGCAAATGGATCCAGGAGGGTGCGATCGTTATAGACGTGGGTATAAACAAGATAGAGGATAAGCTCGTAGGCGATGTTGAATTTGATGTGGCTAAGAATCGCGCCTCATTCATAACGCCTGTCCCAGGAGGGGTAGGGCCGCTGACTGTAACGATGCTTATGAAGAATACAATCGAATTGTTTAAGGTTCAGATGGGTGTATAGTCCGTGTCTTTTAAGGAAAAAATAGAATCGGGAAAGTTCCTGGTAACGAGTGAGATTGGCCCGCCCAAGGGTATAGAGACCCAAGAGATGCTGGATGGCGCAGATCTCATTAAGGGGAGAGTCGACGCTATCAACGTTACTGATCTGCAGAGCTCTGTGATGAGGCTCGGCTCTCTGGCAGTCTGCCGACTTCTTATAGAGCGCGGCATTACGCCTATATATCAATTAACATGCAGGGACCGCAATAGACTCGCCTTACAGTCAGACCTCTTATCCGCGTCAGCATTTGGGATAGAAAATATCTTGCTCCTGACAGGAGATTACACTACACTTGGTGATCACCCTCAGGCAAAACCTGTATTTGATCTTGGGTCTGTGCAATTAATACAAGCTGCAAAGACGCTTACCAATGGAAAAGATATGGCTGGTAATGACCTGAAAGGAAGTCCCAGTTTCTGCATAGGTGCAGTAGTCAACCCAGGCGCAGATCCCCTGGAGCCTGAGATCATTAAGATGGAGAAGAAGATCGCTGCTGGCGCAACATTCTTCCAGACGCAGGCAATATATGATATAGCACAATTTAAAAGATTTCTCGATATGACAAAAGGGCTCAATGCAGTCATAATGGCAGGCATCGTAATGCTTAAGTCTGCCGGGATGGCTAGATTCATGAACAAAAACGTCTCAGGCGTCTTTGTGCCGGATAATCTTATAAACGAGATGGATAAAGCTAAGGATAAGGTAGAGAAATCCATTGAGATAGCATCTAATCTTATTAATGAACTAAAGGCATTGTGCAGGGGTATTCATATAATGCCTATAGGTTGGGACAAGAAAGTCCCTATTCTTCTGGATAAGGCCGGTCTATGAAAGTAGCATTTGCAGGTAAAGGCGGGGTTGGTAAAACAACTTTATCCGCAGCATATATAAAGATCCTATCTGATAAGGGCAGAGAAGTCCTGGCGCTTGACTGTGACCCTGATTCCAATCTGGGAATTACTCTCGGCATCAAAGGCGCAGAAACCCTGACACCGATTATTGAAATGGAAGATCTCATAAGAGAGCGAATGGGCGTGTCGGACGACGGTTCATTCTTCAAGTTGAATCCCAAGATCGATGATATACCTGACAAATTCTCAAAGGTTTCAGGGAATATACGGCTCGTAGTAATGGGCCCTGTAAAGAAGGGCGGTACAGGCTGTGCATGCCCTGAAAATGCCTTTGTAAAGACCCTTATAGAACACCTGGTCTTAAAGCGCACAGAGGATGTTGTCATGGATATGGAGGCTGGTGTTGAGCATTTTGGGCGCGGTACAGCAGCAGGATGTGATAGCTTGATAGTGGTCGCTGAACCGAGTAGAAAGTCTATAGAGAGCGCAAAGAGGATAATATCCCTAGCAAATGATCTGGGTATTAAAAAGATTTATGGATTGGCAAATAAGATAAGGTGGGATGAGGATCGTAGTTTTATAGCAAAGGCCTTGGAAGATAGATTAAAGATCATTGAAGCAATACCTTATAGCGAAGAGGTTATAAAGATGGATAAGTCAGGCTCTATCCAAAACATCGGAAGTGATATCTTTGACAAGATGAAAAAGGTAGAGCAGCTTATAGCTTGAATATTTAAGGAGGAAGATTAGATGCCAAGAAATCCAGTAGATGCTAATATAGAGACGGTTTGGACTAGATACGAGGCCCAGACACCACAATGTGGATTTGGCCTCTTGGGATTGTGCTGCAAAAATTGCAATCTAGGTCCATGCAGGATAGATCCATTTGAAGAGGGTCCGCAAGTGGGAACATGCGGCGCGGATCGTGATACTATTTCATCAAGAAACCTTGCGCGCCATGTAGCAGCAGGGAGTGCATGCCACTCAGATCATGGACGAGAGATAGCACATACGCTCTTGCTATTTGGCGAGGGCAAGGCCCCAAGTTACGAAGTAAGATCAATCGATAAGCTGAGGACAATTGCAGCAGAATTTGGCATAGATATTGAAAAGAAGGATGAAAAGCAACTGGCCACTGCTCTTGGTAAAGCCATGCTTAGTGAATTCGGAAAACAGCATGAAGAACCCGTCTTTATAAAACGCGCACCTAAGAAGCAGCAAGACCTATGGCGTAAGCTCAATATTTTACCTCAGGGAATCGACAGACCAATAGTAGAGACGATGTCACGTACAAATATTGGTGTTGATACGGATTATAAGAATGTAATATTGGGCTCTATGAAGGCTGCTCTAGCTGATGGATGGGGCGGATCCATGATAGCAACAGAAGCGAGCGATATACTCTTCGGTGCACCTAAGGCGCTTAGGGCAAAGGTAAATCTAGGTGTCTTAAAGAAGGATGAAGTAAATATTATCATTCATGGCCACGTACCACTTCTAAGCGATGTGATAGTTACTGCTGCCCAGGATACAGAGATCTTAAAACTGGCTAAGGAGAAGGGTGCAAAAGGCATAACTGTGGCCGGGATATGCTGCACAGCAAATGAGATACTTGTAAGAAGAGGCGTGCCAGTAGCTGGAAATTTCCTGCAGCAAGAGCTTGCCATATCGACCGGCGCAGTAGAGGCAATGGTAGTGGATCTGCAGTGTGTAATGCCCGGGCTTACTAAGGTTGCAAGTTGTTTCCATACAAAGCTTATATCAACGCATCCAAAAGCCAAGTTTCCCGGAATGGAACACATAGAGTTTGAAGAGGCGAAGGCGCTCGATATTGCAAAAGAGATTGTAACTGCAGCTATTAATAACTATCCTAACAGGGATAAGACAAAAGTCGATATTCCCAAGGAGACGATGGACCTTGTTGCTGGATTTACCACTGAAAATATCTTTACGTACCTTGGTGGTAAGTATCGTGCTACTTACAGACCCCTCAATGACGCGATAATTTCAGGCAGGCTAAGAGGTGTAGTAGGAATAGTAGGCTGCGACAACCCTAAACAGAAGAGTGGCATGAGCCATGTAGAACTTGTAAAAGAGCTTATAAGACATGATATCCTTGTAGTACAGACCGGCTGCGCAGCCTTGGCATGCGCAAAGGATGGTTTATTGATCCCAGAGGCAGCAAGCAAATATGCAGGCAAAGGCCTCCAGGAGATATGCGAGGCAGTGGGAATACCACCAGTGCTCCATATGGGCTCATGCGTTGATAATTCACGAATATTGATAGCATGCTGCAACATGGTGGCAGAAGGCGGAATAGGGAATGGGCTCGATGAACTACCGGTCGCAGGCGCTGCTATTGAGTGGATGTCTGAAAAGGCAGAGGCAATAGGGCTCTACTTTGTGGCATCAGGCGCGCTCGTATTATTTGGTACGCCGTTACCAGTTACCGGATCAGAGAATGTCACAAAATATCTTACAGCCGATATGGAGAAGATCACTGGTGGAAGATGGGCATTTGAGCCAGATCCAGCAAAGGCTGCAAAGATTATAGTCAAACACATAGATAAGAAGCGTAATGGCCTTAAGTTAAAGGCTGCAATGTACAAGCCGAAATAATACAAAGAGGTTACGATTACTTTTTAATTCGGAGGAGTGTTATGTCCAGGATTGTAGCGAGCGCAGCAATAAGAGGCGCCAAGATTATAATAGACGAAGCAGAGAAATTATATCAAGATGCAATGAGCAAAAGAGGCGCTGATACCCATATTGAATTCCCGGAGACGGCATTTTCTCTTCCCATGGCATACGCGCTTTTGGGAATAGAGGCAAAGACCCTAAAAGAGATTGCACCTATACTAGACGAAGCAAAATCACTCGTTAAAGAGCAGCCAACCAACAAATTGTGGTTGCCATATCTAGGTGATGCGCTTGATGGTGGAATTGCTGCACTTCTCGGTGAAGAGATCATAATGATTTTGAGGTATCTTGAAGGCAAAGAACCCCAGGACGGGTGCAATGGCTTCTTTACAGATACGATCTTGCGTACACTTGGCATACAGCTTGTAGATGGCAGGATGCCAGGTGTTGCAGCGATATTGGGTGCTGCACCCGACAATAAGACGGCAGTATCCATAGTAAGGGAATTTCAGAAGAGGAATATCCTTACCTTTGTAGGTTCCAATGTCAAGGGCCTGTCGATCATAGACCAGCTAAAGGAAGAGAAGGTTGAAATGGGCTGGGATACCTATATTGTACCTTATGGCAGAGATACCTATTCTGCTATATATCCGCTCCATTGGGCAATCAGGGGCGCGCTCACATTCGGCGGGCACAAGAAGGGCGAGGCCTTAAAGTGTCTTAAGTACTGCCAGGAGAGGGTATTTGCTTTTGGCCTTACACTGGGTGAACTGGATGATGTCAAGTATGCCACAGGAGCGGGTGCTATCAATATGGGTTTTCCTATTATAGCAGATACAGACATACCAGAGATAAAGCCGAGCGGGATCTGTACATATGAACACCTTGTTAAGGAACTTGACCATAAAAGGATCCCAGCCAGGTGCATAGAGGTAAGAGGGGTAAAAGTAAAGATATCAAAGATACCGATACCTGTATCATACAGTGCAGCATTTGAAGGTGAGCGAATAAGGCGTGAACAGACACATGTTCAGTTTGGAGGTAAGTTTTCTAAAGCATTTGAATACGTAAAGTATGCGGAGGGAGAGGATATTGAAGATGGTAAGATAGAGATCATTGGGCCGGAGATAGATGATATGAAGCTCGGCGGCGCTTTTCCTCTTGGCATATACATCAAGGTTACAGGAAGAAAGATGCAGAAGGACTTTGAGCCCATACTTGAAAGGCAGATACACCACTTCCTTAATGAAGCGATGGGGGTATTCCATATGGGCCAGCGCAATAGCTGCTGGATAAGGATATCCAAGGATGCCCAAAAGAAGGGTTTTAAACTGAAACATTTCGGCGTCATTATACATGCACGCTTACACGAAGCATTCGGCAAGATTATAGATAAGGCCCAAATAGTGATCTATACCAAAGAAGAAGAGCTGCTTCGCCATTTACCAGAGGCCAAGGCAGCATATGATCTGAGGGATGAGCGCATGGCAGGCATGACAGATGAGAGTGTAGATACGTTCTACTCTTGCACGCTCTGTCAGTCCTTTGCGCCAAACCATGTCTGTATTGTAAAGCCGGAAAGGCTTGGGCTTTGCGGGGCATATAGCTGGCTTGATGCAAAGGCATGTTACGAACTCAATCCAACAGGCCCTAACCAGCCGATTAAGAAGGGGCAGCTCATTGATACAGAGCGGGGCGAAT
>CAYLIX010000023.1:0-12473 GCA_964383775.1 uncultured Planctomycetia bacterium | reverse complement strand
AGTGCAGCTGACTACACCATATCCACAGATACTACATGGGGAGCTGCTGCTGATGTACCGGGTGATATAGGCAATCTTGTAGTAGATGCAGGGGTAACTCTTACTATAGGCGACTCAACTTATGAGGTGAGTGCTATTAATGTATCCTGCACAAACACAGTCACTGTAAATGGAACTATAAAGATGGTGGGTGAGTATTCAGGTGATACAAGCCATGGCCATATTATCACAGCTGCAGATATGAGCATAGCAGCAGGAGGTAAGGTACACGCAGATTATTTGGGATATCCTAAGGCAGAAGGACCAGGCGCATCAACATATACAGGTGCCTATGGCCCAGGAGGCTCTCATGGTGGCCAGGGAGGAATGGGTAATAACAAGACTATAGCAGCTACTTATGGATCTTCTACAGCACCCACAGAATTAGGTTCAGGAGCTAACAATAGTTCCGGCGGTGCAGGTGGAGGTGCAATAAAACTTAGCATTACGAATACCCTTACAATAAACGGTACTGTATCAGCTAATGGACAGAATTATCCTTCCACTTACGGCGCAGGAGGTGCAGGAGGGAGTATTTGGATAGTAGCAGGAACTGTTGCAGGCTCAGGCTCTGTGAGTGCTAAAGGAGGCAATGGATATACCACTGTAGCAGGCGGTGGCGGAGGTGGAAGAATTGCTGTTACAGGATACTCAAGCTATACCTACACAGGGTCTTATTCAGTAAAGCATGGTACAAATACTCGCACTAACCCAATTGGCCACTGGACAGCTCAACCAGGAACTCTATATATGTCAGATTGGACAGCATTTCCCTCAACAATGTCATCTGGTGCAATAGGATTGGATGAAGATGGTACATACACCATAAGCAAAAACCTTACCATGTCAGGAGGAGCCATACTCTTTATAAGAGGTAACTCTACATTCACTGCAGATGATATTACTCTCTCAGATTCAGGAACTAAGATACATGTAAAAGGTGATACCTCAATAGATGCTGATGGAGCAGGTGTTACCATAGCTGCTGCAAATCTCACTGTAAACACAGGTGCTTTAATTGATGCAAACTATCTTGGGTTTAACTACGGAGAGGGCCCTGGTGCATCTACTTATACAGGTGCCTATGGCCCAGGAGGTTCTCATGGAGGACAGACAGGAAGAGGTTTGAGCTCAACAGCCATAGCAGCTACTTATGGATCTTCCACAGCACCTGCAGCACTAGGTTCAGGAGGTAACAATAGCACTGGCGGTGCAGGTGGAGGGGCAATAAAGCTTAGCATAACAAACACCCTAACAATAGATGGCACTGTATCAGCTGATGGACAGAATTATATTGCTACTTATGGTGCAGGAGGTTCAGGTGGAAGCGTCTGGATAGTAGCAGGGACTGTTGCAGGTTCAGGCGCTGTGAGTGCCATAGGTGGTAATGGGAATACAAATAGAGGAGGTGGCGGTGGAGGTGGAAGAATATCTGTTACAGGATACTCAAGCTATACTTACACAGGCTCTTACTCTGTAAAACATGGTGTAAATAGCCGCGGTGATTCTGGTCACTGGACAGCTCAACCAGGAACTCTGTATATGTCAGACTGGACAGCATTCCCTTCGACAATGTCATCAGGTGCAATAGGATTGGATGAAGATGGAACATACACCATAAGCAAAAACCTTACCATGTCAGGAGGAGCCATACTCTTTATAAGAGGTAACTCTACATTCACTGCAGATGATATTACTCTCTCAGATTCAGGAACTAAGATACATGTAAAAGGTGATACCTCAATAGATGCTGATGGAGCAGGTGTTACCATAGCTGCTGCAAATCTCACTGTAAACACAGGTGCTTTAATTGATGCAAACTATCTTGGCTTTAGATACTCACAAGGCCCAGGAGCATCAACTTATACAAGTAACTATGGCCCAGGAGCATCTCATGGAGGACAAGGAGGAAGGGGTAGTAGCTCATCAGCCATAGCAGCTACTTATGGATCTTCCACAGCGCCTGCAGCATTAGGTTCAGGAGGTCATAATGCCTCCAGCGGAGGAGGTGGGGGGGCATTTAAGCTTAGTATTACAAACACCCTTACAATAAACGGCACTGTATCAGCTGATGGACAGAATTATCCTGCTACATATGGCTCAGGAGGTTCAGGTGGAAGTGTCTGGATAGTAGCAGGTACTGTTACAGGCTCAGGCGCTGTGAGTGCCATAGGAGGTAATGGATCTACAGATAGAGGAGGCGGTGGTGGAGGCGGAAGAATATCTGTTACAGGATACTCAAGCTACACTTACACAGGCTCTTATTCAGTAAAGCATGGCACAAATACCCATGCTACCCTTGGCCACTGGACAGCACAACCAGGCACTCTATATATGTCAGACTGGACAGCATTCCCTACAACTATCTCCTCTGGTGCCATTGGTATTGAAGAAGACAGTACATGTACCATAAGTAAGGATCTTACCATGTCAGGAGGTGCCATACTCTTTATAAGAGGTAACTCTACATTCACAGCAGATGATATTACACTATCCGATGCAGGGACAAAGATACACATAAAAGGTGACACAACAATAGATGCTGATGGAGCAGGTGTTACTATAACTGCTGCAAATCTTACTGTAAACACAGGTGCCCTGATAGATGGAAACTTTCTTGGATTTAATCAAAAAGCAGGCCCTGGTGCTTCAACTTATACAAGTAACTATGGACCAGGAGGTTCTCATGGAGGACTGGGTGGAAGGGCTCAACAGCGATTGCTGCTACATATGGAACTTTACATCAACCCACTTCACTAGGTTCAGGAGGTAATAATGGTGCTGGTGGTGGAGGAGGAAGTGCTATTAAACTTAGCATAACAAATACCTTAACAATAGATGGCACTGTATCAGCTGATGGACAGATTTATGTTAGTACTTATGGCGCAGGAGGTTCAGGTGGATCTCTCTGGATCAATGCTATTACCCTTGCAGGCACAGGTTCAATAAGCGCTGATGGAGGTGACGGACACACAAATAGAGGCGGCGGTGGCGGAGGTGGAAGAATAGCCCTCTACCATGAGACCAAGACCTTTTCAGGTACAACGACTGTGGCAGGTGGAGGTGGAACCTATGGTGGTAGTGTAGGTACAATATTTGAGCGTGACTCAACAGGCCCTGAATATGCGTCATATAGTCCTACGCAGGCAAATAGTTCTACAGCCATAAGTGTAAGTGCAAATATAAGTGATGATGAATCAGGCGTATATGATGATGCTACAGGTTCAGAAGGACAGGGCGTATATATTATGTGGGGCACATCAGCAGGGTCATTGACGAATGAATTGGAGATGAATGCTACTAATGTAGACGGCAGTGGAAATGGTATATATACTACTACAAGCACTATTACTGGCCAAGACCAGGGAACGACTGTATATTACAAAATCTATGCTTACAATGATGCTATCTCTTATATTACACAAGATGGTGAGACCACAGAGAGCACTGACTATAGAGTGCAATCTTCTTCGGATACACAATCCATAAGTGTAGGTGATGAACAGTTCTTAATAGCAGTGCCTGAAACTATACAGACTGCAGGCACTGCATTCAATGTTACACTGACTGCACAGGAGTCATACTCAGGCTCATTCGAGACAAAGACCGATTATGCAGGCACAGCCAATATCTCAGTAGAGTATCAGAATCCAGCGACGGGCACAAAGACCGTTACCCCAGCATCTACAACAAGCTTTATAAGCGGTATTGCCACAGTAAGCCTGACATATCAGGATGCAGGAAGTATTAAGATACGAGCTACAGACTCAGGTGATGCTACATTTACAGGATTGTCAAGTACAGCAGTGCAGTTTGAGCCGTCAGCATTTACAGTGACCATTAATAATTCAGGCGGCACAGAGTCCTCAACATTAATAGCAGGTGATAGCTTTGAGATAGTGGTTACTGCTGTATCATCTACAGGTGCAACCTGTCCAAATTATCAAGGTACAGTATCAGTAACGACCAATTATGTTGCTCCGACTACAGGCACACAATCCATATCACCCACATCTGTAAGTATAACAACGGGTGGCACAGCTACATACAAGACAGCTGTATTTAGTGACGCACAGAGTATAACTGCTACTGTCACAGAGACGATAACAGGAACATCCGGCTCTGATATAATAGGCACTGCACAGACTGGCACATCAGGCACAGTAGTCTTTAGGCCCTATAACTTTGCCATTACACTCACTGCTCCTCCATCTAGCAGAACCAGGTACTACATAAATGAACCTTTTGACATGACTGTTACTGCAAAGGATAAGCTGGGTAATACTACTAAGAACTATCTTGGGACTATGTCATTCACGCAGGTATCAGCACTAGATCTACCTCTGACAGATTACAAATTCAAGGCGAGTGATAAAGGGACAAAGACCTTCACAGATATAACTGGTGATTCCTCAGGCACCCACACCATAGCATGCAACGATACTACGACGACAACAATAACAGGATCCACAACTACAGAGATAATGTCTGGTAGAATCATTATCCTAGACCAATCAGGTTCTACAGGTACTATCACTGGCACGCTCTATATAAACAATGAAACCACAAATCAGATAGTGGCCACTGATGACTCATGTATAATTACACTTACCATCACAGAATCATCTGACAATAGCTCTGCCACGCTGGGTACCTCAAATGTAACTGTAGTCAATGGTGAAGCAACCTTTACCGTAACAGATACAGAAGGCGAGACCGTAACTGTAACTGCCTCGTCCAGCCCATCACTCCCGGTAACGGATGGAGATTTTGTATTCGGTTCCAGTAAACAGTCTACATTCCGCGTACTATACTGGAGAGAAGTCACTACATGGGCGCCACAGTTTGATACTACAGGGTTTAAATTCCTTAGAAGGCCAGAGAAGATGGACTTCCATGATCTAAGCAGGGGAAGCAATCTTATGACTGATGGTGTATCTCAAGCTCACACAGCATTACAAAAAGCAACCCTTGCTTCCCTGGAAGGATTAATAGATGTAAACCCACAACACACAGTGGATACGACCATGAATGAAGGCTTCTTTAGGCACTACTTAAAAGAAGGCCAAAGAGATAGAGATGCTGCTTCTGAAGCTCCACAAGAGAGCAAAGATACTGCATCTGAAGATAGTGCAAGTGATGAAGAAGAGGAAGTAGAAGAAGAGTAAGCAGTATCCCACCCTGTTATGCATATCCCTACACACTTGACATAAAGACTATATATGTTATAATATATGGCTAATATTATAAAAGGAGATACTATGCGAAGCGATAAGATTAAGAAGGGTATAGAGAGGGCAGGAAACAGGGCACTTTTGTGTGCTACAGGCCTTTCAAAGAGCCAGATAAACAAGCCTTTTATAGCGGTTATATCGAGCTTTAGTGATATAATCCCAGGCCATATTGGCATGAGAAGGCTTGAGCGGTTTATTGAAAGGGGTGTCTGTTCAGGTGGTGGTGTGCCATTTGTAATGGGTGTGCCGGGTATCTGTGATGGTATTGCCATGGGCCATGAGGGTATGAAGTACTCTCTTGCATCCCGTGAGGCAATAGCGGATGTCATAGAGGTCGTTATCCGCGCACATGCCTTTGATGGCATGGTCTGTCTTACCAATTGTGATAAGATCACACCCGGCATGTTAATGGCCACAGCAAGGCTCAATATACCGTCGATAGTTGTGACAGCAGGTCCTATGATGTCTGGAAAGATCGGCAAGGAGAGACTCTCTTTAGTGCGTGATACATTTGAGGCAGTAGGCAGATTTAAAAAGGGTGAGATATCACAGCAGGAATTGAATAGAATGGAAGAGTCTGCATGCCCGGGATTCGGGTCTTGCCAGGGATTATATACAGCAAATTCAATGTCTTGCATTACAGAGGCAATAGGCATGTCTATGCCTGGGTGCGGTACTGCACTTGCAGCCTCTGCTAAGAAGGAGAGGATTGCATTTGAATCGGGTGAGCGCGTAGTAAACCTTGCCCGGAGGAATATTACACCTTCGAGTATCTTGAATAAGAAGTCACTCGAAAACGGCATTATCGCTGATATGGCATTGGGCGGATCCACAAATACCACCCTACATCTATTGGCACTTGCCCATGAGTTAGAGATCGATATGCCGCTTGGGTTATTTGACACTATAAGCGAGTCTATCTCTCATATAGTCAATATTAGACCTGGTGGTGAATACTTTATGGAAGATCTTGAGGCAGCAGGTGGTATACCCGCTGTGCTTAAGAGGCTCCATACTAAGATGAATGATTGCATGACTGTCAGTGGCAAGCTCATCAGCCAGATAGCGCGTGAAGCGGATCTATTGGATGAAGAGGTCATAAGACCCTTAAAGAAGCCGTTTCATGCGCGCGGAGGCATTGCAGTCCTCAGAGGGAATATTGCCCCTGAAGGCGCAGTCATAAAGCAGACTGCATTGTCAAATAAGATGATGCGGTTTAAGGGTAAGGCGATCTGCTTCAATTCTGAAGAGGCTGCAATGAAGGCAATAATGGCTGGAAAGATCAAAAAGGGAGAAGTTATAGTCATCAGATATGAAGGCCCTAAAGGCGGGCCAGGTATGAGAGAGATGCTCTCACCCACTTCGAGTGTGGTAGGTATGGGCTTAAGTGAAAACGTGGCGCTCATTACTGACGGTAGGTTTTCCGGCGGTACAAGGGGGCCGTGTATTGGACACATATGCCCGGAGGCCCAGGCAGGCGGTGTCATTGCAATCCTTAAGGATGGCGATGAGATATCTATTGATATCCCGAACAAGAGCCTGAATGTTAATCTGTCTCAAGCGCAGATTGACAAGAGGTTTCGTTCGTGGTCACCTCCACAGCCTTCAATTAAAAAAGGATATTTAGCAAGATATGCGAAGATGGTGACATCTGCATCAAGAGGGGCGGTGCTTAGCAATGGCTAAACTTACAGGCGCAAAGATATTAATGGAGATGTTAAAACGCGAAGGGGTAGAGGTGATGTTCGGATATCCTGGCGGGTCAGTCCTGCCTATATTCGATGCCATATACGATGCCCCGATAAAGTTTATACTTACACGTCATGAACAGGGCGCAGCGCATGCAGCAGACGGATATGCGCGTGTCACTGGTAAGCCCGGGGTGTGCATAGCAACCTCTGGACCTGGTGCGACCAACCTTGTTACAGGTATAGCGACCGCTTATATGGACTCAGTGCCCATGATTGCAATAACAGGTCAGGTGAAGACCTTTCTCATAGGCAATGACGCATTCCAGGAAGCGGATGTTACGGGTATAACGAGGCCCATTACAAAGCACAACTATCTTGTAAAGGATGTGAAGAACCTTGCGAAGATAATAAAAGAGGCGTTTCATATAGCTACTACAGGAAGGCCAGGGCCGGTCGTTATAGATATACCGGTCGATGTGCAGATACATGAGGCAGAGTTTCAGTATCCGAAGAGTGCTGAGATACGCGGGTATAAGCCTACTTATGAAGGGCATGTGGGCCAGATCAAGCGCGCAGCCAAGGCTATTATGTCTAGCAAAAAGCCGATAATATATGCTGGCGGCGGCGTCATTATATCCGGCGCACATAAAGAGCTATGTGAACTTGCAACGAAGACTAATATACCTGTTACTACTACTATGCTGGGATTGGGTGGATTTCCTGAGACGAGCAAGCTCTCACTAGGCATGCTTGGCATGCATGGCACAGTCTATGCAAACCACGCTACAATGGACTCGGATCTTATCATAGCCATAGGTGCGCGTTTTGATGATAGGGTCACTGGAAAGGTCGATGAATTTGCGCCTCATGCAAAGGTCATACACATAGATATCGATCCTTCTAGCGTGAGTAAGAATATAAAGGTCGACATACCTATTGTTGGCGATGCAAAGAAGATCCTTACAAAGTTAAATGCCATGGTAAAGGCATGCGATACATCAAAGTGGCTCTCTGAGATAGATTCCTGGAAGTGTAAAGGGCCGCTCTGTTTTAAAGAGGATGATAAGCTAAGGCCCCAGTATATTATTAAAGAGATCTGTGAACTTACCAAGGGTAAGGCCATAATAGCGACAGAGGTCGGACAGAACCAGATGTGGGCAGCGCAATTTTACACATATAGCGAGCCGCGGACCTTTATATCGAGCGGAGGTTTGGGGACCATGGGTTATGGTTTTCCAGCAGCTATAGGCGCTCAGATAGGGTGTCCTGATATGCCGGTATTCGATATAGCGGGTGATGGCTCTATACAGATGAATATCCAGGAGATCGCCACAGCGGTTAATCATAAACTGCCTGTAAAGGTTGCGATCCTTAATAATGGTTATCTTGGTATGGTGAGACAGTGGCAGGAGCTCTTTTATAAGAGGCGCTATTCACATACTACTTTAGTCGGTAGTCCGGACTTTGTCAAGATAGCAGAGAGCTATGGTGCAGTCGGCATAAAGGTTACAAAAAAGAGTGAGGTGAGGGCAGCAATAGAGAAGGCGCTCGCCATAGACAATACTGTATTTTTGGATTTCCATGTTGAGAAAGAAGAGAATGTCTTTCCCATGGTTCCGGCTGGGAAGGCAATAAATAGGATGATCGGAGGTATGGCATGAGACACATCATATGCGTGTTGGTAGAGAATAAGTTTGGTGTGCTGGCTCATGTGGCAGGCCTCTTTAGTGCGCGTGGATTCAATATAACGTCACTCGCTGTGGGTGAGACACAAGATCCCAGCGTATCCAGGATGACCATAGTGGTTAAGGGCGATGACAGGACCCTGGAGCAGATCAAGAAGCAGCTCAACAAGCTCATAGATATCATAAAGGTATTTGACCTTACAGGTAAGGAGTTTGTAGACAGGGAGCTTCTTCTTATGAAGGTGAAGGTAAGCGGAAAGAACAAGAATGATGTGATAAAGATAGTGGAGAAGGCCGGGGGAGTGATCATAGCTACCAAGGCAACAGAGACCTTGATGGTAGAAGCAGTGGGTGATCAGGATAAGATATGCTCATTGCTTGAGAAGCTCAATCCTTACGGTATAGTGGAATTAATAAGGACCGGTAGAATAGCAATAGCAACAAAAGATAAGAAGGAGAAGGAGTAATCATGGCAAAGATATACTATGACAAGGATGCAGATCTAGGAGTCCTGAAAGGGAAAAGAATTGCAATAATAGGTTATGGCATACAGGGCAGGGGCCAGAGCCTCAATCTCAGGGATAGCGGATGCGATGTTATCGTATCTGAGCTAAAAGATACACCCAATTATGAGACGGCAATAAAAGATGGTTTTAAGCCCGTCGGTGCAAAAGAGGCTGCAGAGAAGGCAGATATAATACAGATACTTACCCAGGACCATGTCCAGGCAAGGGTCTATCAAGATGCCATAGAGCCAAACCTCAAAGATGGTAAGGTGCTCCTCTTTTCGCATGGATTCAATATACACTTTGGCCAGATAGTGCCGCCTAAAAATGTAGACGTTATTATGGTAGCGCCCAAGGGGCCAGGCGCGCTTGTGCGCAGGATGTATGAAGCAAAGAAGGGTGTGCCATGCCTCATAGCTATCTTTCAGGAGGCATCAGGAAAGGCATTTAAGATAGGCCTTGCATATGCCAAGGGTATTGGCGGTACAAGGGCCGGGGTAATAGAGACGACATTCAAGGAAGAGACTGAGACGGATCTATTCGGTGAACAGACTGTGCTCTGCGGCGGGGTAACTGAGCTTGTAAAGGCAGGCTTTGATACACTCGTAAATGCTGGCTACCAGCCAGAGATAGCATACTTTGAGTGTCTGCATGAGCTCAAGCTCATAACAGACCTTATCTACCAGGTGGGTATTCAGGGTATGAGAAAGCGTGTCTCTGATACAGCAGAATATGGTGATCTTACAAGGGGCAGGCGTATCATAACAGAGGGCACGCGTGCAGAGATGAAGAAGATCTTAGAAGAGGTCCAGACCGGTAAATTTGCAAAAGAGTGGATAGAGGAGAATAAGTCAGGCAGGCCAGTATTTAACTCCCTGTCAAAGAAGGATGACACTCTTTTAATAGAGAAGATAGGCAGAGAACTACGAAACATGATGCCGTGGATCGGCAAATAAGATGAAAAAAATAGTAATATTTGATACGACATTGAGGGATGGAGAGCAGTCTCCTGGTGCGAGCTTGAATGCAAAGGAGAAGCTCGAGATAGCAAGGCAGCTTAAACGCCTCGGTGTAAATGTAATAGAGGCGGGATTTCCAATAGCCTCTCCAGACGACTTTGCCGCTGTAAAGAATATTGCAAAGAGTGTACGGGGGCCTATTATCTGCGGCCTTGCCCGTTCAAAGAAGGCAGACATAGATGCAGCGTACAGGGCTGTAAAGCATTCATCACGCCCGAGGATACACGTCTTTCTAGCGACTTCTCGCATACACATGAAGTACAAGTTGAAGAAGGCAGAGGACGAGATACTTAAGCTTGCGCGCTGGGCAGTAACATATGCCAAGTCAAAGGTAAAGGATGTTGAGTTTTCTCCGGAGGATGCCTCGAGAACGGATCCTAAATTTCTATATAAGGTGCTCGAAACAGTCATAGATGCGGGTGCAACTACAGTGAATATACCCGATACTGTGGGGTATGCAGTACCTTTTGAATTTGGAAACCTCATAAGCGGGATAAAGAAGAACGTCCCCAATATTAAGAAGGCTGTGATAAGCGTACATTGCCACAATGACCTGGGCCTTGGCGTGAGTAATTCTCTGGAGGCTATAAAGAATGGAGCCGGGCAAGTAGAGTGCACTATAAACGGCCTTGGTGAGAGGGCAGGTAATGCCTCGCTGGAAGAGATAGTAATGGCGCTCAATACGCGAAAGGATCTCTTTGGCAAGACCACTTCTATAAATAAGAAGGAGCTATATAAGGTGAGCCGCCTCGTTAGCAGGCTCACAGGGATACCTGTGCAGCCAAATAAGGCGATAATAGGCCGCAATGCATTCAGCCATGAAGCAGGCATTCATCAGGATGGCATACTCAAGATGAGAAAGACCTATGAGATAATGCGTCCAGAAGATGTAGGCTTTAAGGAGAGCCAGCTTGTGCTCGGTAAGCACTCTGGCAGGCATGCATTTAAAGAGAGGCTCAGATCCCTTGGGTTTCATCTGGATGGAAAGGACCTTGATAGGGCATTTGCCATCTTTAAGGGGCTCGCAGATAAGAAGAAGGAGATTTACGACGAGGATCTTACCACTATTGTAGAGGATGAGCTTCGTCAGGTTCCTCAAGTATATAGACTGGAAGACCTTTCTTTTACGAGCGGTACAAATATTACGCCGCATGCAGAGGTAATACTCTCAAAGAAGCGCAAGACGACCAAGAGCGCTTCAGAAGGCGATGGACCTGTAGACGCTTGTTACAAAGCGATCGACAAGGTTACAAAGGTAAAACCACGCCTTCTCGACTACTCTATACGCGCAGTCACAAGCGGTAAGGATGCATTGGGAGAGGTCACTGTAAGGCTAAAGGCACGAAATAGAGAAGTGAGCGGACGGGCATCGAGCACAGACATTGTAGAGGCGAGCGCAAAGGCATACCTCGATGCAATAAACAAGGTCGTATATAAAAAGAGATGAAAAGATACGGGCTTATTGGATACCCGGTAAAGAAGAGTCTTTCACCTGCTATGCACAATGCAGGATTTAAAGATCTTGGCATAGATGCAGAGTATAAGCTCTTTGAAGTAGAACCGAGTAATCTCAAGGAGTTCTTTGCGCATTTTAAAGAGAGATTATGCGGGGTAAATGTAACTATCCCCCATAAAGAGGCAGCCTGTAAGTATGTAGATCTTTTGGATAATAGGGCCAAGTCTATAGGCGCGGTCAATACAATAACCATAGAGAATGACAAGCTTATAGGATATAACACAGATATTATTGGTTTTACAAGATCCCTTAAAGAGGATCTTGAATTTAATGCACAATCCAAGAAGGCCATAGTATTCGGTGCTGGCGGCGCAAGCCGTGCAGTATGTTTTGGCCTGGTAGAAGAAGGGATAGGCCGCCTTATATTGGTTGATATTGATAGTAAAAGAGCCGTTGCTTTAGCAGGCGATCTAGAGAAGGCAGGCATTGATGTTATGGCAGTTGAGTATGATGAAAAGGTCCTTGGAGACCTGGTGCTCAATTCCGATCTTTTAGTGAATGCAACTCCATGCGGCATGAAGGATGGAGATAGAGAGATTATCTCTACGGACTTTTTACATAAGAGATTAAGAGTCTTTGACCTGGTATATTTAAGAGGGGGCCAGACCCCATTGATAAAAGCGGCAAAGACCAAAGGCCTTAAATGTACAAGCGGCATAGGGATGCTGCTCTATCAGGGGGTGGCAGCATTTGAATTATGGACGGGCAAAAACGCCCCTCTTAAAATCATGAAGGAGGCAATGGAGTGACGCCATTTGTAGTATTTGTAGTAGGCACAATGAT
>CAYLIX010000022.1:0-12767 GCA_964383775.1 uncultured Planctomycetia bacterium | reverse complement strand
GAAGCAAAAAGCGTTAAGAATTTTTTCCTGAGCGAGCGGTCTATTTTTCTTATGTTAGGTAGTGTTAAAGCTTACGGAAGATGAGGGAGGAGTTGTGGCCACCAAAACCAAGGGCATTTGATAGGGCTGTGCGTACGCTAGCCTTACGAGGTTCATTTGGTACATAGTCTAGGTCACATTCAGGATCAGGGTATTCGTAGTTTATTGTAGGCGTGATTACGCTATTCTTAATAGTAAGCGCGCAGGTCGCTCCTTCTACCCCACCTGCTGCACCCAAGAGATGGCCTGTCATAGACTTTGTAGAGCTTACTGCCAATTTCTTGGCATGGCTTCCAAAGAGATTCTTTATGGCAAGTGTCTCTATCTTATCATTCAGTTTTGTGGATGTACCATGCGCATTAATATAATCGACTTCATCAGGATTTATCTTAGCATCATTGAGTGCTGCCTGCATACACCTCTTAGCACCGTCACCCGTTGGATCGGGCGCAGTCATGTGGTATGCGTCTCCACTCATACCATAACCCAGAAGCTCACAATAGATTTCCGCACCTCTCTTCTTTGCATGCTCAAGCTCTTCGAGTATCACTATACCGGCGCCTTCGCCCATTACAAAGCCATCACGCTCTTTGTCAAAGGGTCTGCTTGCTTTTTTGGGATCGTCATTTCTAAGGGAGAGAGCTCTTAAGGAACAGAATCCGCCGAAACCCATCTCTGTTATGGCCCCTTCTGCGCCCCCTGCTACCATTACATCCGCATCATTCCTCTCGATAATCTTGCATGCATCGCCTATGGCATTGTTACCAGTTGCGCAGGCAGTAACACACGCGGAGTTGGGACCTTTTAGCCCAAATAATATGGAGACATGGCCTGCCGCCATATTGGCTATGAGCATGGGTATGAGAAAGGGCGTTATCTTGGCAGGCCCTTTTTCCGGGCCTCTCTTTAGATACTCCCTATACTCCTTTTCAATCGTGTGAAGCCCGCCTATACCAGAGCCTACCATGACGCCGCACCTGGTCCTATCTTCATTGTCAAGATTCAGATGGCTATCGTCCAGCGCCAGTTTTGCCCCGGCAATACCGAATTGTACAAAGCGATCGAGGCGTCTTGCCTCTTTATTGGGCATGAAATCGTGCGGATTAAAATCTTTCACTTCCGAAGCAAATTTGCAGGAGAAATGGGAAGGATCAAATGAAGTGATATAACCTACTTCGCTCTTTCCAGCAAGCAGGGAATCCCAAAATACGCTCACTGTATTGCCAAGAGGCGAGATTATACCCAGTCCAGTAACTACAACTCTTCTTTCTTTCATCTATAGTATTGGGTAGGGAGTTATCTTAACCCTACTTTGCCTTACCGTCTATATACTTTATGGCGTCCCCTACAGTACCCATCTTCTCTGCATCTTCATCAGGTATCTCTATACCGAACTCTTCTTCCAGTGCCATAACGAGCTCTACGGTATCTAATGAATCCGCTCCGAGATCATCTATAAACTTAGCGGTATCCGTAACCTCGTCCTTTTTGACACCCAGTTGTTCGGCAATAATTGATTTTACCTTATCTCCTACTGCCATAATAATACCTCCTTTTTTGTTCGTTCATTTCACATTACCATGCCGCCGTCTACCTGGATCACTCCTCCAGTAATGTAGCTCGATAACTCACCTACTAAAAAGAGCACTATCTTCGCTACATCTTGCGGCTCACCGAATCTGCGAAGCGGGATGAGTTTTAACATCTCCTGCCTGACATTCTCAGGCAGCTTCTTCGTCATTTCGGTATCTATAAAACCAGGGGCTATCGCATTTACATTTACATTGCGACCAGCCAATTCTTTTGCGACACTCTTTGTAAAGGCTATGATACCGCCCTTAGAGGCGGCATAATTTGCCTGCCCTGCATTACCCATGAGCCCTATGATGGAGGCTATATTGACTATCTTGCCTGAGCGCTGCTTCATCATATGCTTGCTAACGGCCTTGGTACAGTTGAATACGCCCTTTAGGTTGATATCGAGGACCATGTCCCAATCTTTTTCTGACATCCTCACTAAAAGGCCGTCGCGTGTAATGCCTGCATTGTTGATTAGTATATCAACTTTCTTAAAGTTGTCAAGCATTTTTGCGACCATTTCATCGACCTGCTGGACATTTGTAACATCTGTGGTAAATGTCAGGCATTTGCGCCCTAAAGATTCTATTTTCGCTTTGGTCTTTTGCAGTTCTTCTGCGTTTATATCGCAAACAGCAATATCTGCGCCTTCTTTGGCGAGTAAGAGCGCTATCTCACTTCCTATACCTCTTGCGCCGCCTGTTACAAGGGCTGTCTTTGATTCCAGCATCATGGCTTATCCTCCTAGATTAGCTATATCTTCTACAGTGCCGACACTATGCACTATAAGATTTGAATCTATACGCCGTAAGAGCCCCTTTAACACCTTGCCAGGCCCTACTTCAAGAAAGTTCTTTACGCCTTCTTTTATAAGTAATCTTATTGAGTCTTCCCAATAAGTCCTTCGCGTAAGCTGCGAGAGCAAATTCTTCCTTATAGTATCTGCATCATTTTCATGCGCAGCATCTACATTGCTAATTACAGGATACAGTGGGTCTTTAATCGCTGTATTAGAGAGCGCTGTCTTTAAGTTCTCCTGTGCAGGGGCCATAAGTGTCGAATGAAATGGACCGCTTACATCCAGAACAATAGCCCTCTTGGCACCCTTCTCCTTGGCAAGCCCTGCTGCTTTATCTATCGCAGTATTGGTACCGGATATTACGATCTGGCCAGGACAATTTAGATTGGCTATGTCGCATCCAGCCTCTTTACAGAGTTCTTCAGTCTTCTCTATATCCAGGCCTATCACAGACGCCATCTTACCTGGGTTCTTTTGTGATGCATCTTCCATAAATTGTCCACGCGCCCTTACCAGCTTTACAGCGTCATTAAAATCTATTGCGCCTGCACTTACGAGCGCAGAGTATTCACCGAGACTTAAACCGAGCGCAGCCTTTATATCTAAGTCTTTTCTTTGTGCCTTTAAGGCCTTTAGCGCAGCGATGCTGGTAACGAGTATGGCAACCTGACTAAAACTGGTAGTCGATAGCTTATCCTTGGGCCCTTCAAAACATAAACCCTTTAAATCAAAGTCCAATATATCATTGGCAGTATCGTAGACCTCTCTTGCCTCCGGATACTTATCATAAAGATCCTTGCCCATACCTACGTATTGGGCGCCCTGCCCCGGAAATATTAATGCAGCTTGCATTTAGTTACCATTCTATTACTATGGCCCCCCATGTAAGCCCTGCGCCGAATGCGTCGAGCACTACGACATCGCCCTTCTTGATCTTTCCCTCTTTTACAGCCTCTGCAAATGCCACTGCAGTTGAGGCACTGGACATATTTCCATATTTCTTGATATTGAAATGTATCTTATTGAGATCCAGGTTCATCCTCTTAGCTACAGCATTTAATATGCGCATATTTGCCTGATGCGGGATGACCCAATCTATATCTTCGCTTTCAAAATTAAGCGCTGATGCTGCAGCCTTGCCTGCATCGGCCATGATCTTTACAGCGTGTTTAAATAGCTCTCCGCCGCTCATCTTAATATAATGAAGCCTCTTATCCACAGTCTCCTTAGAAGATGGTTCTTTAGAACCACCTGCAGGTATCTTCAAAAGATCTGCCTGGCTGCCATCAGCGCCTAGACATATTGATAGTATGCCTCCTGTATCTACAGGTTTCAGCACTACTGCGCCTGCACCATCTCCAAATAGCACACATGTGTTTCTGTCTGTCCAATCTGTCACAGAGCTCATCTTCTCTGCGCCCACTACCAGCGCATTCTTGTATAACCCGCTCTTTATATAAGCATCTGCTGTGGCTATAGCATAGATAAATCCGGAGCATGCTGCAACGACATCAAAGGCAGCCGCCTTCTTTGCGCCAAGCTTACCCTGTAAAAGACATGCAGTTGAAGGTAGCGGCATATCAGGAGTAATGGTGGCCACGATTATAAGCTCTATATCTTCCGGCGTAAGTCCAGCATCTTTTATAGCCTTTGCAGAGGCCTCTTTGGCCATATCACTCGTTGCAGTATCTTTATCTGCTATCCTGCGCTCTTTTATGCCGGTTCTTGTAGTAATCCATTCATCGGATGTGTCGACCATCTTTTCAAGATCTTTGTTGGTGAGCACTTTCTTCGGAAGATAAAACCCTGCACCTGCAACACCTACCCTTATATCTTTTGTTACTGCCCTTGCTTCCATCAAACTCCCTTATTATTCTGTGCGTCCAGCCCTTCCATTATATGGCTGTTTACTTTTTGTGTTGTAAATTCTGCTGCTACTCTCAAGGCATTCCTTATGGCCTTTGCCCCGGAAGAACCGTGGCTTATTATACATGTACCGTTTACACCCAATAGCGGCGCTCCGCCATACTCTGCATAGTCGAGCTCTTTCTTCAGCGCATCAAACGTAGATTTGCACAAGACTGCCCCGACCTTGGTCATGAGGTTGCGCGATAATTCTCTCTTTAAGAGCGTCCCCACTGCGCCCGCCAGGCTCTCTGAAACCTTAAGCACTACATTTCCTACAAATCCGTCGCATAGTATGATATCACAAGCGCCTGTAAATATATCCCTGCCTTCTACATTGCCGCTGAAATTCAATCCGCTGGCATCCAGAAGTTTATGGCTCTCTTTTATAAAACCTGTTCCCTTTGTCTCTTCTTCGCCTATACTCAAGAGCCCTACGCGGGGATTCTCCTTCTTTAAGATATACTTGCAATATGCACTGGCCATGAGCCCGTATTGTAATATATGAATAGCCTTGGGGTCTATGTTTGCACCGACGTCTATCATGAGCGCGTTTCCACCGTCAGAGGTTGGGAAGACTATGGATATTCCTGGACGTTCTATGCTCTTTAAGAGGCCTAATTTAAAGGTAGCTGCACAGACGCATGCGCCTGTATTGCCTGCTGAGACTATTGCATCCGCCTCACCCTTCTTTACAAGATCTACTGCAACGCTGATAGAAGAGTTCTTCTTGCTCCTTATAGGGGCTATCGGAGACTCTCCCATCTCTACCACTTCTGATGCATGTACTATCTCGACTTTACCTTTTGTTACTGAATATTTGGAGAGCTCTTTGGCCAATCTATCTTCTTTGCCCACAACAATGACATTATGGCCGAACATATTTGCCGCTTCTACTGCGCCTGCCACTACTACGCCCGGCGCCTTATCACCGCCCATGCCATCTATGGCTAATTTCATTTTGTCTCCCGTTTTTGTCAGGTTAAAAACTGACCTACAAAACCTGACCTACCTTGGTCTCTCGTGCCTTTGTCAGGTTAAAACCTGACCTACTTGGATTTTTCTTTCTTCTTCTCTTTTTGTTCTATTACGAGCCTTCCCTTATAATATCCGCAAAAAGGGCATACTAAGTGAGGGAGTTTCTTATTCTTACACTGTGGACAGATAGACATGTTGAGCCCTTTAACCTTATAATGGGTCCTCCTCAGTGCTTTTCTCTGCTTGGAATGGCGTCTCTTTGGATTTGCCATGTTATCTCCTTCCTACTGTGCCATTACTGAAGTAATGGCCACTGCATCTATAACATCATCTGTACTACATGCGCGCGATAGATCACTGGCAGGGCTCTTCAAACCCAATAGCAGAGGGCCTACTGCCCTCACCTTTGCCAGACGCTGTACCAATTTGTATGCAATATTTCCAGAATCGAGATTCGGGAAGATGAGCACATTTGCGCATCCTGATACACTGCTTCCTTTAATTGAATCTTTTATATCTGCTGCCTTGTAATCGAGTGCAGCATCTACCTGCAATTCTCCGTCTACATCTATACCGGGTAATTCTCTCTTTACCGCTTCTACTGCTGAGCGAATATTGTCCAGGCTTGACGTAGCTGCACTACCTTTCGTCGAATAACTAAGCATGGCTACCTTTGGTTTTATATCCAGTATCTTCTGAGCAAAACGCGCTGCAGATATTGCTATGCCTGCAAGCTGCTCTTTTGTTGGAAACGGCACTATCCCGCAGTCAGAGAATACGAACGCGCCCTTCTGTCCATAACCAGAACCTGGTGCCTCTATGACGAATGCCCCTGACATGACCTTTATCGACTTATCCACCTTCATGCAATGGAGCGCTGCCCTTGCAACATCAGCAGTTTTGTGGCTGGCCCCAGCCACAAAACCATCGGCTGTGCCCTGCTTTACCATCATCGCTGCCACATGTACGCTATCAGTTAATTTTTGGCCTTCTATCGTCTTACCGAGCATATCCCCTTTAAGGGGTATGATCTCGGCTATTCCTTCTTTTTTTATAGTCTTTATTGCGCTCTTTATTCTCTCATCATTGGATTCGGGTAAGACTATTCTCTTTGGATTCTTCCTTGCCTTCTCTTTTATTCTATCGAAGATACTCATCTTCTTCTCTTTTCGAGCGCTATCTTTACAAACTGCGGCACAAAATTGCTTACATCAGCGCCTAAGGATGCTGCCTCTTTTATAAGCTTGCTGGAGATATAAGAATATGACTCTTTCGGCATTAAAAATATCGTCTCTATATTGCTATTCAGTTTTCTGTTGGTAAGGGCCATCTGAAATTCATACTCAAAGTCAGATATCATTCTAAGGCCCCTGACTATGACATTGATACCCTTGCCATTAACATAATTAACTGCCAATCCTTCAAAGGGCTCCACATCTACATTGGATAGATGCTTAACAGACTTCTTCAGCATATTAGTCCTCTCTTCTATGCTAAAGAGGCAGCGCTTATCAGTATTATCCTGCGCCACCCCTATCAAGAGCCTGTCAAATATCTTAACCGCCCTCTCAATGACATCTATATGGCCATACGTAACGGGATCAAATGTACCGAGATATGCTGCCTTCCTCATCCACTATACCTCTTATATTACTTAATTATCTCTTATATAGAATGACAATACTGTGTCACCGTACTGATCCTGCCTCGTCCTCTTTATGGCACCTATTTGCTCTGGAACGACGTCCTTCTTAAAGTGCTCGCATACTATTAAAGAGGGGTTCTTCAATATATCATATCTATCCAGAGATATCAAGCACTTTTTTACCCAATCTCCATAGTAGGGCGGGTCCAGGAATACTATATCGAATCTTATATTTGAATCGCTTAACCTCTTGATCGCCTTAATACTATCATTATGATATATTCTTATTATATTAGCATCCAGCTTAAATGGGGCAAGGCTCTTGGTTATGGTATCTACGCATCTCTTATTTCTATCTACAAAGACTGCGCTCTTAGCCCCTCTTGAGAGGGCCTCTATTGCCAGTGCACCGCTTCCTGCAAAGAGATCGAGCACTGACGCGCCTTCAATCCTCGCCTTGATAATATTAAATAAGGCCTCACGCACCCTGTCTGGTGTAGGCCTGATCTCTACGCCCTTTGGCATATTGATTATCCTACCTTTAAACATGCCGCCTATTATCTTCATCCTATCCTCGCCAGATTCAGTCTTCCTTTAAACCGCTTATATGTATTATCCCTTATAAATCTATTCTCATGCTTCTTTATTTCAGGATCATCCTCCACCAATCTAAATGCCTCTTTGCGCGCTATCTCCATGATCTCCATATCACTTATAATATTACCAAATCTCACTTCAGGGAGCCCATGCTGTCTTGTACCAAATATGTCTCCTGGGCCTCTTTGTTTAAGGTCCTCTTCTGCTATCTGAAATCCATCCTGCGCCTCTGTCATAGCAGACAATCTCGTCTTTGCATTATCATTCTCTGGATCTGATATTAGTATGCAGTAAGAGGTATAAGGGCCCCTACCTATCCTTCCCCTTAACTGGTGCAGTTGTGACAGGCCAAATCTCTCTGCATTCTCTATCATCATGACAGAGGCATTGGGTATATCTATGCCTACCTCTACCACCACGGTTGAGACGAGAATATCGATTTTTCGTTTTTTAAAACTGGCCATAACTTGGTCCTTCTTCTTGGATTCCATCTTGCCATGTATCAGCCCTACCCTCAGATCCTTAAAGATCCTCTTACTCAGCTCTTCATACATAAATTCTGCTGCCTTTACTTTGTCAGCAATTGCCTCTTGTAGTCTTGGGTATACTATATATACCTGCCTCTTCTTGGAAACCTCCTCACGTAAAAAGTTATAGATCTTTTCACGATCCGCGCCTGAAACCCAATACGTAATGATCTCTCCCCTGCCCGGCGGGAGTTCTCTTATTACAGATATATCAAGATCACCATATACAGTAAGCGCAAGTGTGCGGGGTATAGGGGTCGCTGTCATAAGTAATGCATCCGGAACCCTCGCCTCCTCATTTTGCAGTGTGGCTCGCTGTGCTACACCGAATTTATGCTGTTCATCAATAACGACCAGACCTAAGTCCTTAAAGTCCACGCCCTTTTGTATCAAGGCATGGGTACCTATCACAATATCGACTGAGCCCTCGCTTATCTCCTTTAATATCTTCTCCTTCTGCCCCTTTTCAAGCCCCTGGACAAGGAGGCGGATATTGAGATCATACTCCATCAATAATTTATTCAGAGTAAGATAGTGCTGTTCAGCCAGGATCTCAGTGGGCGCCATGATAGCACCCTGATGCCCGGCTGCAACGCTCAATAAGAGCGCGTAACAAGCAATGATAGTCTTACCTGAACCGACATCCCCCTGCAAAAGTCTATTCATCGGTTTCGTAGAGACCATATCTCTTTCAATATCCTGTAACGCGGCCTTCTGTCCGTCAGTAAGCTCAAAAGGCAGGCCCTTTAAAAAGGAGGCGGCCTTTTCTCTGTCCAATTTATGAGAGACGCCTTTTGTACTATCTTTCAATGCCGCGCGCTTCTTTGCCACTGCTACCTGCAATAAGAAGAATTCATCGAATATCAATCTCTTGTGCGCCCTCTCTAAGTTTTCATTACTGGTAGGAAAGTGTATATTCTTAAGGGCAAAATTTATGTCAACGAGTCTGTTCTTGGCGCGCACCTTTGTCGGAAGCATATCACTGATGCGCCTTGTATGATCCAGGATCGCACGATAAGTGAGGCTGCGTAAGGCCCTCTGTGTTATGCTCTCTGTAAGATGGTATATAGGTACTATCCTGCCCATATGTATGGAATCTTCTTTTTCTACATTCAGTATCTCATACCGCGGGTGATTTATCTGCAGCTTATCATACTTCTCTACCTTTCCATACATGGCTATGCTCTGCCCTGCCTTAAAGAGCTTCACAAGATATGGTTGATTAAACCACACCCCGTAGATAGTGCCTGTGCCGTCATTCAATGCCAATTGAAACAGGCTTACACCAGCCTTGGTCCTTATCAATGATGTCTTCTTGACCTCGCCCTTTACAGTCGCAAAGGTCCCTGCAGTCAGGCTGGATATCTTCTCAATGCGGCTGCGATCTTCATAGCGAAATGGCAGATAATAGAAGAGATCGTAGATATTCTCTATTCCCAATTTTGCCAATATGCGGCTCTTCTGGGGGCCTACGCCTTTTACGTATTGAATGGGTGTATCGAGGTTTTTCATGTTTTCTCTTGCGTTGGTTTAGTATATATGCTAATATATGGCCTCAGTTTAAGGAGCATACAGATGTCCAAAATATGTTACACATGTGGCAAAATTCCCGTTGCGGGTCGCAGTATAACGCGCCGCGGTCTCGCCAAGAAGAAGGGCGGGGTGGGAAAGAAGATTACAGGTATATCGCGCCGTAAATTTATGCCCAATCTACAGTCTGCAAAGATCTCCAAGGACGGCCGCACCATAAGGGTCCGTGTCTGCGCTAAGTGTCTGAAGGCCGGTAAGATCACAAGGGTCTCTCGCTAATCCTTAAATCTGCAAGCTTAAGCTTTATAGAGCGCACTCCCTTATAAGTATTCACTGAAGGCAGATATGCCAGATCCACCTTACCCTCTTTAAGCACCTTCAAAGATTCCGGGGATACTCCGAATGCTACTGCTTCACAGGTTATCTTTTCATCCGTAACCCAAAACTTTATTCCATTTCTACCGATGGCCTTGGGCAGATTCTTAAGTTTTATATCGCGCGATATAAAGACTGGGGAAGGATTCTTCGGCCCATGCGGGGCAAGCTTTTCAATATCTGATATCAGCTCTTCAGATAGACTATTTAGAGGCATATCCATATCTGCCTCAAGTCTTGGAAGCAGTTCTTCCGGCTGCAGAGACTCTTTAGCGATCCTGTTAAACTCATCTTTAAAATCCTGTAAATTCCCCCTATCTATATCAAATCCGCACGCAGCTTCATGGCCTCCGAAATCACCAAAGAGGTGTTTGCACTTAGAGAGTGCTTCAAAGAGATTAAAGCCTTTTACAGATCTGGCAGACCCCCTGCCTACCCGCTGTTTAGTGGATACTACAACAGTGGGCCTATAAAATTTATCGACCAGCCTGGATGCAACTATACCTATCACACCAGGATGCCACTCCTGTCCATCTACCACAATCACCTTATCCTCTTTAAAGTTTACTCCTACCTTTACCTTTTCTACCGCCTCTTTGAGAATAGAGGCCTCTATTCTTTGGCGGCTTCTATTCTCTTTATCGAGCATAGTTGCCAAGTCTCTCGCCTCTTTTGGGTCATCCGTAAGTAGTAATTTGAGCGCAAGCTTTGGTGAGCCGATCCTGCCCGAAGCATTTATCCTGGGGCCCAGGATAAAACCGATGTGGCTGGATAAGATCTCCTTACTCATAAGCCCGGATACCCTTATAAGCTCTTTTAGGCCTATCCTTTCAGCCGACGTTAAAGTATCTAGACCATGCCTCGTGAGGATCCTGTTCTCGCCTGTCTGAGGCGCAATGTCAGATACTGTGCCGAGTGCCACAAGATCCATAAGATGCTTCATCTTATCCGGGCCTAAATCGAGAATAGCCTGTGACAATTTAAATGCAAGCCCCACGCCTGCCAGATGCTTAAATGGATAAGTGCAATCGTGCTGCAGCGGGTCGATAATGGCGCATGCCTTTGGTATTGAATCTTTCTGTACCTTATGGTGGTCTACTACTATCGTATCTATACCCATGCTATTTAGATATTCGACTTCCCTTACAGCATTTATACCGCAATCTACAGTAATGACAAGATTGATCTTCTTCTTATGTGCGTGGCGGCATGTATCGAGATTAAGGCCATAACCATCATGCAGCCTGTTTGGGATATGTTCATAGGTATTTCCACCAAGGCCCTTTAATATCGATGAAAGAAGAGCTACTGATGTTATGCCGTCTACATCATAATCACCAAAGATGAGTATTCGTTCACCCCTGGATATTGCACGTCGTACCCTTGCAACCGCCTTATCCATATCCTTTAATAGATATGGATCATACAGATCCTTAAGTGTTCCATTCAAGAATCTATGGGCCTCGAGCGGCTCTATTATGCTGCGATTGGCCAATAATTGCGCTATTACAGGAGATATGCCAAGCTCGCTTGCGAGCAAGGCCTTTACTCTTTCATCAGCGCTCTTAACTATCCATCTCTTTCTCATACGGCTCCACGTGCACAAGTATATCCTTTATGCTGTGCACATCATTTATAACGCTGCGCTTTATCTTTGATGTAATGGTATGCGCATTGCTAACGGTCATATCTTTATCGACCTCAATAGTCATATCTATAAATATCTCTATGCCCATCTTGCGCCCTTTGATATCCTTTACTCTCTTTACACCTTCTACATCGAGCGCAAGGTCCTCTATCCTCTTTATCATGTCACGGGGCAAGGCTGCATCCATAAGCTCCTCATATGCAGTACGAAATAGTCCCAATCCAGCCTTCACTACGAATATGGATACGATAAATCCTGCCAATGGGTCGAGTATGGGAAATCCTAACCTTGCGCCTGTTATACCTATAAGGGCTGCGATAGATGATAGGGCATCAGAGCGATGGTGCCAGGCATCTGCTTTTAGCGATGAGCTATCTATTCTCTTGCCCAATCTATGTGTATACCTAAAGAGACCCTCTTTAATAATGATAGACAAGACAGCGGCCCACAATGCGATCTGGTGAGGGGTCGTAAACTCCTGGAGGATTATTACCTTCATTGAATCATATGCTACTTTAAATCCGCCCAGTATCAATACCAATGATACGAGCTTCGCAGATATGGATTCTGCCCTTCCGTGGCCATATGGGTGCTGGGCATCTGCGGGCTTCTCTGCTATCTTAAAACCTATGAGTACGCCTATGCTCGTAAGGGAGTCTGTTGCAGTGTGGAGGGCATCTGCCAGCATAGCGTGGCTCCTGCCAAATATGCCAGCGAAGAATTTAAAGATAAAGAGGGCTGTATTTACGCCTATCCCTACTATTGCGCCGTGACTGCCAATCCTGTAATCATCGTGATGATTATGCATACCTTAAAATCATCTGCGTTTGCCGGGCCAGTCGATCAATATAGGGCTTGCGATAAAGATCGAGGAATAAGTACCTGCGACTACGCCGACCAGTAAGACAAATGCAAAATCGTTTATTACCTCTCCTCCGAGGATGTATAGAGCGAGCACGACCAAGAGCGTAGTGAGCGATGTCAATATGGTTCTCGAAAGCGTCTGGTTTATACTCGTATTGATAATAGTCTTATTATCAGCCTTCTTCATCAGGCGGCGGTCCTCCCTTATCCTGTCGAAGACGACTATGGTGTCGTTTATCGAATAACCTACTATGGTCAAGAGCGCAGCAATGACAGGCAGGG
>CAYLIX010000021.1:0-13097 GCA_964383775.1 uncultured Planctomycetia bacterium | reverse complement strand
CCGAGTATACCAGCATCCTTTGACTTGATCTTCCAGGACTTACGGAGCTGTTTCTTATAGAACCGCGATATATTGTCTATAGCGAGCTTAAGCACATTCACAAATTCCGGATCGATATTCTGGTAGGCGCCGTTAAATTCACGCTCTGTCACCTTAATCTCTTTTGGCTGCAGCTTTATATCGTCGAATTTGCGTGTGTACTTAAGGAGCGCATCATCCCCACGAGACCTCACATCCTCTATGATCTTCCTCACGCTCTCGGTTATACGCTTCTTGTGCTTATTATTCCTCTCGCATAGCTTCTGAAACTGCTTACTGTGAAATCTTACGAGTCTCATGATCCTCTTTCCTCTTTTACAATTTTAAATACAGCCTCTAATGCCTCTGTCAGCTTCTCTGGAGACTTACCGCCAGCCTGTGCAAGGTCTGGACGGCCACCGCCTGAACCCTCTATAAACGGCGCGGCCTTCTTTATGATCTTTGAGGCATCTATGCCCTTGGCTACGAGATCCTTTGTTACGCCGCATACCATATCTGCCCTGGATGCATGCCTTGCGCCAAGCATGGCTATACAGGAACCAGCAGAGTTCTTCAGGCTATCCACCAGAGACCTCAATATCCCTGAATCCGCGCCTGATACTTCTCTCGATATTACCTTCACACCATTTACAGATTTTGCATCTTTTATAAAATTATCCATCTCCTTCTTTAGCTCGATAAGGGCCTTTGACTCTTTATCTTTCTTTATCTTCTTCGCTTCTTTTGAAATATCTGCAATCGTCCTTGCAAATTCCTGCTTCAACTCGCCTGTCCATAAATCTACATCCTTCTTTGTAAAGTCTTCGTTTGACTTATTCTCAATACTGCTCGCCTTAAAGAGCGCTGGACTAAGATACTCTTCTATTCTCTTTATAATCTCTATCGGCTCATCTGTGCCTTTTGATAACTCCTTTATGCCTTCCAAAGATACCTTAACCTCTTTAACGGTCTTTCTTATATCGTTCTTTAACCAGTTATATACTGCGTATGATGTAACTGCCTCTATGCGGCGCACGCCGCTCGCTATGGAACTCTCATTCAATATCTTAAACGCGCCTATATCACCTGTATGACTTACATGTGTACCGCCGCAGAGCTCCTTTGATATATTCCCTATAGTCCTTACCATAACCATGCCTTTGTACTTTTCACCAAAGAGTGCGATCGCTCCTGCGCCTTTGGCCTGCTCCAAGCTCATGGTATCTGTAGATATCCTTATGTCCTCCTGAATATTAGCATTCACAAGTTCTTCGATCTCTTGTATCTGGCGCTCTTCGAGCCTGGACCCATGCGTAAAGTCGAATCTCAGTCTATCTGCTTCTACTAATGATCCATACTGCCTTACATGATTACCGAGAACCTTCTTTAACGCGCTATGCAAAAGATGCGTAGCAGTGTGGTTCTTCTTTATGTTGTTACGCCGCGTGCTGTCAATGCGAGCCTCGACTTCATCGTTGATATTAAGCTTGCCTTTTATGATCCTGCCTACATGATCTATAGTATCCTCATACTTCTTAGCCGCCTCTATCTCTATCATAAGATCAGGCCCGACGATCTCACCTCTATCACCTGCCTGGCCTCCTGATTCACCATAGAAGACCGTCTTATCGAGCGCTACATGTATCTTCTCTTTATCTTTTATAAGGGCCAAAACCTTTGTCTTTATGCTTGTTTGATCACATACAAATTCAGTCTTAAGATTAACGTCTGATAACTTTTCAAAGAATATTGAACCTGCCACTTTACTCTTACCGCGGGAACGCGTCTTCTGCGCTTCAAGAAGTTTATCAAAGCCGTCTCTATCCAGGGCCAGACTACACTCCTTGGCCTTCTCTTCAATAAGATCAAAAGGCAAGCCCTTTTCATCATAATATTTGAATATCAATGCACCAGGCACGATATTCTTATTGCTGTCTTTAAGTGAGGCCAGGTCTTCTTCTACGCGTGGCAAGAGCGTATCCAAAACCTCTTTTAGGTTCTCTTCTTCCCTTAAGACAACACCTGCAATATCTTCCCGAGCCTTAGTAAGCTCAGGATACTGTGCCTTCATCATCTTTGCCACTATAGGCACTATCTTGTATAAGAACGGCTCATACATGCCAAGTGCCCTTGCCCTTTGTGATGCCTTTCTTATGAGCTTTCTTATTACAAATCCCCGCCCTTCATTGGATGGCCTGGCTCCATCATATATTGCAAAACTCGCTGCCCTTATATGGTCTGCAATGGCATTCATATGTGAATCTGAATCCTTACTCCTACCATAAGGCACATTCGCTTCTTTCGATATCGCCTTTGTGAGCGGCAAGAATATATCTATCTTAAAGTTTGTATCTCTCTTCTGCATGACTGAGGCAAGCCTCTCAAGCCCCATGCCTGTATCTATATTCTTCGAAGGAAGGGGTACTAATACTCCCTTCTCTTTTCTCTCAAACTGCGTAAAGACGAGGTTCCATATCTCTACAAACCTGCCGCAATCACAGGACGGGCTGCATGACTCTTTACCACAGCCTGTGCTCTTACCCCAATCGTAAAAGATCTCTGAACATGGACCACAAGGGCCATTGGGCCCGTGCTTCTTCACTTCAGAGGGCCAGAAGTTTTCCTTGTCCCCAAGTTTTACTATCCTCTCTTCTGGCACGCCTATCTCATCCTGCCATATCTTATAGGCTTCGTCATCTTCAGTATAGACTGATACCCACAGTTCTTCCTTTGATATGCGAAGCTCCTTAGTAAGAAACTCCCATGCCCAGGTTATCGCCTCTCTCTTAAAGTAATCTCCAAAAGAGAAGTTACCGAGCATCTCAAAGAACGTATGGTGACCGGAAGTGACCCCCACATTCTCCAGATCAGCCGTCCTCAGGCACTTCTGTGATGAAACAGCCCTCTTAAAAGAGATGTTCCTGCCCATGAACTGATCCTTAAACTGATTCATGCCCGCTCCGGTAAAAAGAAGTGTCGGGTCATGCTGTGGTATGAGAGAATCGCTCGCTACCACAGTGTGGCCATTCTTCTTAAAATAGTCCAGAAAATGTCTTCTCAGTCTGTCTGTAGTCATATCTTATCTATATAATCATTTATTACATCAAATGAAAAACCGCGCCGCGCAAGAAAATCATAGATCTTCTTTTTCTTACTTATTCTGTTTGCGCCTTCCATTAATTTAAGCCTCTTGTCTGCTATCTCCTCTACAAGGGCATATTCATCATATGCAAGCTCTGGATCTTCAAGCGTAGTTTTTACAATATCCTCGTCAATGCCTCTATTTTGAAGCTCTTCTTTTATGGCCATTGCACCCTTTGGCGCAAAGCGCATTCTGTCTCTTACCCATTCCCTTGCAAATTTTTCGTCATTGACGAGCCCCTTCTCTATCAAGAGAGAGAGGGCTTGATCCACACACGCCTTAGTATGCCTCTTACCCCTAAGACGGCGTCTTATCTCGCGTTCAGATCTGGATCTTATTGCAAGGAGTCTATAGGCATGGTCCAATGCCTTTAAGAAGGGGTCTTGCAATCGCTTCATTTAGGTTCCTTGACTATGGTGAACCCCTTATTCGTATATACCAGTATATCCCCCTTGGCATTCTCTATAGCCACTTTGTAATCATCAATGGTCTTTATTCTCTTGGTATCTATACTCGTTATTATATTGCCAGGTTTTAATCCGGCTTGATATGCTGCGCTCCCCTGGTCAACGCTCGCTATAATAACACCCTCTGTATCAGTCAGTCCAAATCTAGCTGCAATGTTGTCTGTTATAGGAGAGACTATCATGCCCCGCCACTTTTCAATAGCAGGCTGGTCTTGTTTCTCTTCTATAGGCCTGCCCTCTATCTTTGCAAGCTCTTCTTCAGATGGCATCTCTCCTATTATTATTGTAAGTGTTACATCTTCTTTATTGCGGATTATGGAGAGTTCTGCCTCTTTTCCTATGGGTATACGGCTTACATTTACCATTATATCCTGCACACCCTTGATCTCTTTTCCGTTTATCCCTTTTATGACATCGCCCTTCTTAAGGCCTCCTCTGTCTGCAGGGCCGTCCTCTACAACCTCAGCCACCAATGCGCCCTTTTCGTCTGAGATAGCAAAATACTTTGCCAGGTCTTCAGTGAGGTCCTGTATTACGACGCCCATCCATCCATAGGATACCTTGCCGCCCTTTATAAGCTCTTCGACGACTGCCTTTGCAGAGTTTGCAGGGATGGCAAATCCTACCCCCTGGTATCCACCGCTCGTTGAGAATATCGCTACATTTATACCGATCACCTTTCCTTCGAGATCACACAAAGGTCCCCCGCTGTTTCCAGGGTTGATAGCTGCATCGGTCTGTATGAGGTCTAAGTATCGGCTCTTTGCTGATGGTAGAGAGCGTTGCAGAGCGCTTATCACGCCTACAGTCACAGTCGGTTTTGGGCTATGCACAATATATCCAAATGGGTTTCCTATGGCTACGACCCACTCACCTATCTGCGCCAGGTCTGAATTACCAAGCTCTGCAACAGGCAGGCTCTTTGCCTCTATCTCGATTATAGCAAGGTCGCTCTTTACATCACTACCCTTTACCTGTCCTTCAAACTTTCTTCCGTCAGGCAGAGTGACCATGATCTTATCTGCGCCGCTTACAACGTGCTCATTCGTAAGGATATAGCCCCTCTTATCTATAATAACCCCACTTCCCAGGCCTGCCTGTTTTCTCTCATACTCCTGAGGAAATGAATTATTAAAGAAGTCGTCAAAAAACTTATTAAAAAATTCATCCTGAAAAGGGCTGCCCTCTCTCCTGAAAGGAAATGGATTGACCTTTATCTTCTGCGTCCTCTCAGTAGAGATACTTACTACTGCTGGTCCCACTGCATCTGCCACCTTTATAAAGGCGTTTCGTATATCTATCTCGCCTGTTACTCTTCTTACACCTCTAGCATCCGGCCTATCACTGCTTCCACTCTTGGCCTTATTTACTACAGATACAATTATCAACCCAATAAGAAGTGTCGTTATAAGAACCAGTGATAATCTTATAAACTTGTTCTCATTAAGAAACTCTGCCATCTTACCTTCCCCCCTTTACCTTCTCCCTCACTTCCTTCTCAAGCCTATTCAATATCTTTGGATTCTCCCTTAAGAAATTGGCTGCATTATCCTTACCCTGGCCTATCTTCTCTCCATTGTAAGAGAACCATGCACCGCTTCGTTCAAGTATGCCTACCTTTTCAGATATATCTACTGCAGTATTTACCCTTGAGATACCCTCTTTATACAGGATATCAAACTCCGCATTCTTAAATGGCGGTGCAACCTTATTCTTTACGACCTTTGTACGCACGTGTATGCCTATTATCTCATCGCCCCTCTTTAGAGATGCGATCCTTCGCAAATCCAGCCTTACCGACGAGTAAAACTTAAGCGCCTGGCCGCCGGTGGTCGTCTCGGGATTACCAAACATTACGCCGATCTTCATGCGGATCTGATTGATAAATATAACGCATGTCTTTGACTTGCTTATAGAGCCTGCGAGTTTTCTCAAGGCCTGGCTCATGAGCCGTGCCTGGAGCCCCATATGCGACTGCCCCATCTCTCCCTCTATCTCTGCCCGTGGAGTAAGTGCAGCTACTGAGTCTATGACGATTACATCGACTGCATTGCTCTTTACAAGCGCGGCTGCTATCTCAAGCGCCTGTTCGCCTGTATCAGGCTGTGAGATGAGGAGGCTGTCGAGATCCACCCCTATTATCTTCGCATATGTAGAATCAAATGCATGCTCTGCATCTATAAATGCTGCCTGCCCACCTGCTTTCTGCGCCTGCGCTATTACGCTTAAAGTGAGAGTCGTCTTTCCACTCGCCTCAGGGCCGAATATCTCTACTACACGCCCCCTTGGCAAGCCTCCTACACCCAAGGCAAGATCTAAAGAAAGAGCACCTGTAGATATAGCGGGCACATCTAGCTTATAGTTCTGTCCGAGCTTCATAATAGACCCTTCTCCAAACTGCTTCTCTATCTGGTGCAATGCCATATCCAATGCCTTTGTCTTGTCCTTTGGTACTTCTATCTTTTGCTTTTTCTTAACCATGTCAAGCCTCCTTTTTATTTAGCTCATATATCATATTTATATTATATCAGGGACATATTATACTACTGGTGCCTGATCTTGTAAAGTAAAAAGAGCATATTTTGAGCCTTTTTTTCCTCCCTCCTGGGCCTATATAGGGCCTGCTCCACAATGCCCTACCACAGTAGACGCAAGATAGGCCATTTTTATTACATTATTTTAATATTCTTCTTGCCAGCCAGGGTGGGCTTATGTATAATCAAGTAAAAACGAGGTGCATAATGAAGGCAGAGATCATATCCATAGGAACTGAACTCCTCTTAGGCCATAATATAGACACGAATAGTGCTTATATTGCTAACTCTTTATCCCGTATAGGGATAGACATATTTTACCATACAACTGTTGGGGACAATAAAGAGCGGTTAGCAGGGGCTATTAAAGATGCCTTATCCAGGGCAGATATAGTGATCACCATAGGGGGTCTGGGGCCCACTGTAGATGACATCACCATAGGTACTATCGCCTCCCTTCTAAAGAGGGACCTGGTATTTAAAAAGGGTATCCTGGACTCTATTAAGACATACTTTAAGAAGAAGGGGCTCAAGCTGCCAAAGGATGCTATAAAGCAGGCCCTTATACCCCGAAATGCCATCTGGTTTAAGAATGATGTCGGCACTGCGCCTGGTATTATTATTAAAGAAGAGAAGCACCAGATCATAGCCCTTCCAGGCCCGCCAAGGGAATTACGACCAATAATGGCAAGAGACATTATCCCTCATCTTAAGAAAGCGAGGCTCCACCCTGCCACCATAGGCTCAAAGAGCTTAAGGATCATTGGTATGCCTGAAGCAAAGGTAAATGAAAAAGTAAAGGACCTCTTAAAGCTTAGCGGCCACACAACAGTAGGCATATACACACACCTTGGTGAAGTAGAACTTAAGATAACTGCCAAGGCTGAGAATGAAAAAACCAGGGATAAATATATTAAAAAAATAGAGCACAAGATAAGACAAAGACTTGGCACCCTTATCTATGGTGTTGATAATGAAACCTTAAATGATACTGTGGGCGCGCTCCTTCTAAAGAAGAAGAAGTCCATTGCCATTGCAGAGTCTTGTACGGGCGGACTCATATCAGATCTCATCACAAATACTTCAGGGAGTTCTAAGTATTTTATAATGGGCATAGTCGCATATAATGACAGCGTAAAGATAAATTCACTCAACATAAAAAAGGATATTATTAAAAAATCTGGCGCAGTGAGTAAAGAGGTGGCGCGCCAAATGGCAGATAATATCCGGGATATTGCAAAGACAGATATAGGTATAGGTATAACAGGCATTGCAGGCCCAAAGGGCGGATCCAAGAAAAAGCCCGTCGGACTAGTCTTCATTGCTATATCCACAAAGAAGAAGAAACTTGTTAAAGAGTTTAGGTTCCTCGGGGCCCGCCAGGAGATAAAGCTCCAGACAGCAAACGAAGCCTTAAATCTCCTGCGATTAAATATATAACTGAGGCGCCATATAGGGGACGTTTCCGAGCGAAGCGAGGGAAACGTCCCCTATAAAAAAAGCGCCGAAGTTATATGTCATAGAGGCACTACAATTATGCGCACATTCATTGCCATAGAATTAAATCCTGCAATAAAGAGTGAGCTCTCCTATATCCAGCGAGAGCTAAAACCCATTGGCGCAGATGTAAAATGGGTAAAGCCTGGCTCAATGCACCTCACATTAAAATTTCTTGGCAATATTGACCAGAGCACTATATCAGATACAAAAAAGCTCTTGGATACCATTGCATCAGCTCATAAGCCATTTGAGATCACACTCTTTAAGATAGGTGGATTCCCAAAACTTGATAATCCACGCGTGTTATGGGTAGGCATAGATAAAGGCTGCGCTAATATAGAAAAAATAGCAGATGAGCTTGGCCAAGACAAAGAGCGTCCATTCAGTGCTCACCTTACACTCGGCAGAGTAAAGTCCCTAAAGAATAAGAATCAACTTGTAGAAAAGATAAAGGCACTCGATTTTCAACCAAGCGCCTCATCACTCGTCGATAAAATTATGCTATTTCAGTCTACGCTAACCCCTCAAGGCCCAATCTACACCCCCCTCCACACCTCCAAGTTCTTATAGGGACTGTCCCCTAGATGTGATTTACAAATCGAGGGGACTGTCCCTTTTTACTCTTCTTCTACTTCCTCTTCCTCGTCATCACCCGCACTATCTTCAAATGTAGTATCATTAGTTTCTGTAGTGCCTTCTAAAGCAGCGTCTCTATCTCTTTGGCCTTCTTTTAGGTAGTACTTGAAGAAGCCTTCTTTTGTATCTTGGGCTTCTTGGTTTGGAGCTGACAAGCCCATGCCTTCCATGCCTGCCATCATTGCTTTATGGAATGGCATGTGTGCTCCTGTTACACTGTCTTGCATAACCTGGCTATTAGCACCAATATCATGGAAGCCCAAATTCTTTGGCATTGATAGGAATTTCATGCCCTGTATATTGAATGTAGGCATGTTGTGTGTTACCTCTCTCCAGTATTGTACTCTGAACCTACCCTCTGATATTGTGCCAAATGAGAATGTTGCGCTTGTAACTGGGAGTGATGGACTTGATATAGCGCTTACAGTTATAATCTCTGCTTGTGAGTCTGTTATGGTAAAGGTGGCTTCACCATCTGTTACTGTGACACTGGATGCACTTAATGTTGCTGAGTCATCATCACTTGCTTCTGTGATTACAAGGGTTATTACACATGAGTCATCTGTAGCTACTATGTTGTTTGTGTCAGTTAGGGTGCCCCTTAGAGTGCCTACAGGCCCTGACTTATCAGGGATAATGATCCTGCCTGACATTATATCTGCAGTTGTGGAACCTGTTATTGTAGTAGTTGTAGTGTCTTTACACCTTATTGTGTGGGTACCACTTGAAGAGCCACTTACTCCTGTAAAGGTATGACTCCCTGCATCTCTACCTAAGAACTTATAGTTTGATAAAGGTAGGTCTAAGGCTGATACTTGTGTGAAGGATATAGTACCTCTGTAGTTCTTAGTGGTATTACCTAGCTTATCCTTTGCAGCTACAGTCAGATTAAACTCTTCATCTCTGTAGTATTTGGTTCTGCTAGTTGGAGGAGCTGAGAGTGTAATAACAAAATTGTATGGCTTAAATGTAATGGAACTTGATGTACCGGTTTGAGCAGTACCTATTAATTCACTACCACTTGTGCCTGTAGCAGTCTCAGTTACAGTGACTGTAATAGACTGTGCATCTTTAAAGAGTGATGTATTTACTGTGGCTGTGCCACTTGTTATGGTGACTGCACCTGGAGTAACACTCTGAGTGCCTGTAGTAGGGAGTACATAGCTAGTACTTACACCTACTGTGCCATTATAATTGGAGCAGGTAGCACCTGTTGAAGATACAGCCGCAATCTCTATTGTGAAGGCTTCACCTGCAGTAAGTGACGTTACTTCTGTGCCACTTGAGTTAGTTATAGTCACTGTAAAAGCTGATGGTTCAAATGTGATTGAACTTGACGATAGGCCAGTTATATCAGAGTCACTTGAATCTGTAGCCCTTATCTTAATCTCACCTGCATCCTGGTATGTTAAGTTTGTAGTCTTTACCCCGCTTGAGAAGCTAGTTACAGATGTAGGGGTTACAGATATTGTGCCTGATGTTGGGTCTATATACTCTACTGTTAAATCTGCTGTACCAGCATATGTAGTATGAGTCTCTGGGCTACCTGAATATGTGTTCTGCGCAGTAACGGTCACTTCAAATGCAGTGCCGGCTGTCTGGACAGTACTCGGCACAGTTATTGAGAATATAACATCACCTACGTTAATAGACTGTTCAGCAGATACAGACTGCACACCATATGAAACTGATGTGGATGATCCGTCTTCAGTCTTGGTACTGGATGCACCATTATGGGCATAGACCTTGTAGTATATAGTAGTCCCTGTTACTTGTCCCGTTACATTGCTTACAACTGTATATGTGCCGTTACCGCTTCCATCTACACTCGTTGCATTCATCTGGAGCTCATTAGGAAGGTTGCCGGAAGCAGTACCCCACTTAAGATATATACCATAGCCGCTTGAACCTGTAGCCTCATCATACACACCTGATTCATCATCACTTATTGAACAACTTATTTGAATGGCTGTATCTGGCTTTGATGCAGCAGGAGAGAATGATGCATACTCAGGGCCTGTTGAATCGTTCGTCTCAAATATGGTACCTGGACTACCATTTGAACCGTCACCTGCACCGTCTCCGCCATTTACAGTCAATGTGCCATCAAATGTCTTTGTAGTGTAGTAGAGGGCTATTCTTCCTCCTCCACCGCCTCCACCCTGTCCAAGTGCATTACCTCCATTGGAGGTAATAGCACCACTTCCTGCTAAGGTAGCACATGAGAGATATACTGTTCCACCTGATCCACCTCCACCATTTCCTGTGCTGCATGCTCCACCATTGGACCTTATAGTGCCAGAAGCTGTAATAGTACCTGTAGCTGTTATCTGCATTGCGCCGCCGCCATGGCCAGCCCCAGTATCACCGCCTGCGCCGCTTCCATTATCTTCAGGTGCAGTCATAGATCCATAGGTTGTACCGCCTGGATTAGCATTGTGTGCACCGCCAGCACCACCATAACCACCGCCAGTGCCATATGCTGTAGTACCACTACCCGCACCTGTGCCATTGTCATCTGCAAAACCCTTTGCATTTACATCTATAAGCCCTCCTGACTGTACATCCAGGTCGCCTGTTATACTTGCGATAAGTTTATATGCCTGGGTAGTGGTATTGGCTGTATGTGTAAGCTTACCACCTGACTGAATAGTAAGGTCATCAGAGAATGTTATTGAAGATAGTTGTTTAGACTCTAATGTTGCGCCATCACCTATTATAAAAGGATCTTCTATAGTTACAGCGCCGCTTGCCTTATTAATGGTTATACTTGTAACCATGTTGTCTCCCATGTTTACAGTGCCGGTTATTGAGGAGATAGTTTGAGCGCCTGTGCCTGTTAGTACTATGTTAGTTGTAGATGTACTACTGAATATACGGGAGGCATAAGCACCTCCTACTGATACATTGCCTTTAACATTTATTGTGCCATTAAATAATCTATAAAAATAACTGGCTGTGTATGTACTATTAAAGGTAAGGTCATTTATAACGGTCATGGTACCGCTAAAGTAGCCATAAGAGTGAGATGCGGCCGCATCTGTTGTAAGATTATAGAACGTGAGGCCATCTGCACTAAATGTCTTGGATGCTGCATTGTATCCATACAACACCCACCTTACTGTACTATCTGTACCTGCAGTAAATGTGCCTGCTGTATGCGTAAAGTCACCCCGCCATATGGTAAACGTATTTGCGCCTATGTCAAAATCACCTTTGGTCTGTGTAAATTCCCAGCATTTGACATTGGTTAAAAGGCTTACTGTGCCTGAGTCTTTATTGATGACAAGGTGCGGGAGTTTACCTGAAGCACCTGATATGGTCTGGTCTCCTGTACCTGTTAATGCTATCTGTGTGGTAGAGTCACCTTCACATATACGAGAGGCATAACTACCACTCAATACAACATTCCCCTCTACATTAATTGTGCCATTGAATAATCTATAAAAATAACTGGCTGTATAAGTGCTGTTAAGTGTAAGGTCATTTGTAACGGTCATGGTACCGCTAAAGTATCCATAAGAGTGAGATGCAGTCGCATCGGTTGTGAGATTATAAAAAGATAGGCCGTCTGCAGTAAAATATTTTGAGCTTCCACTATAACCATACAGCACCCATCTTACAGTGCTATCTGTACCAGCTGTAAATGTACCTGCTGTGTGGGTAAAGTCCCCTCTCCATATAGTAAATGTGTTTGCGCCTATATCAAAATCTCCCTTAGTCTGTGTAAATTCCCAGCAGGTTATATTAGTTGAGAGTGATACTGTGCCTGAGTTTTTGTTTATTACAAGATGGGGGAGTTTACCTGATGAGCCTGATATGGTCTGGTCTCCTGTGCCAGTTAGAGCTACCTGGGTGGTTGAGTCGTCTCTAAAGACACGGGCTGGATAATCTCCTCCTATAATAACATTCTTCTCTACATTTATGGTCCCATTATTTACGCGGTAGATGTAGCCTGTATTAGAAATGTAGTTGTAAAACTGGAGATCGTTTGTAACAGTAAGTGTTCCCGTCACATAACCATAAGCATGGTTGCCAAATCCATCAAACGTAAGATTGTAAAAAGATAGACCATCTGCGCTTATGGTCTGGGATGCATCCATGTATAGGTAGACTGTACCAGTGCTTGGAGTAAAGGTGCCAGCCGTATATGTGTAATTACCGTAATCTACCCTGAACGTATATGAATCGAGATCAAATCCACCCAATGTCTGGGTAAATTCCCATACCCTCATATTACTCCCTAATGTAACTGTGCCAGAGGACTTATTTATCTCAAGGTGAGACAGCCTACCTGAGCCTGATAGGGTCTTATCTCCTGAGCCTGTCATCACTACCTTGGTTGTACCTTGTGTTCTGTTTATACGGGTAGGATACGTACCACCCATAGTAATGTTTCCCTGAACATTTATAGTGCCATTGTTCAAGCGATAGTAATAACCTGTATTAGAAATGTAGTTGTAAAACTGGAGATCGTTTGTAACAGTAAGTGTTCCCGTCACATAACTATAAGCATGGTTGCCAAATCCATCAAACGCAAGATTGTAGAAAGAGAGGCCATCTGCGCTTATGGTTTGAGATCCATCTATATACATATACACAGTACTGCCTGTATCTGCTGTAAAGGTACCGGCTGTATATGTAAAGTTGCCGTAATCAACCCTAAACGTGTATGCACCTATATTAAATCCACCTTGTGTCTGGGTAAATCGCCATACCCTAAAATTGCTTAAAAGGCTCGCTGTTTCAGAAGCCTTATTTATCTCCAGATGAGGAAATCTGCCACTTGAGCCTGTAATG
>CAYLIX010000020.1:7956-13278 GCA_964383775.1 uncultured Planctomycetia bacterium | reverse complement strand
TTTTTCGTTGAGGATATTTGTGCCTGATTCCACTATTATCTTTTTCGTCTCCTCATAGTCCTGGCTATCCCTCGTTGCTGTGACTTTTTTATTCGGGTTTACATAATAGAAACTAACCAGTTTTGGATCTTTCTTTAAAACTTCCTTGCATGCCAAGGCATATATGCTTAGCTGAAGGCTCGATTTTGCGAAATCATTGTCCTTTGGCTTGCCGGTCTTATAATCGATGATCTCTATATCCTTGCCGCCGAGCGAGTCTATACGGTCTATCCTTACATCGAGAGTAAAGTCGCCCACCTTAAGGTCCATCTTCTTTTCCAGGAACAGTGGTGGTCTTTCAAATATCTCTTTATGTTTGCTAAAAAACACTTTTAAGGAATTGGTGCCTGTCTTCCAGTAATTTCTTTCGTCCATCTTGCTTTCGTATTGAAACGGCTTCCAGTGCCTCTCGAGCAGGGTAAATAGGGTCTTCTCGGTTGCTGGTTTCTTCTCTTTGATAAGTTTGAAGAAATCTTCAAGTGTAGAGTGTATGGTCGATCCAAAGGTCAAGGCATTGCGCCTTCTCTTTGGTATCCTGTAGATATAACCGAATTTGTACTGCAGTGGGCATTTCTGGTAAGCGTCCAACTGTGAAAAGCTGAATTTATTTGGTTTAGGCAGGTTAAACCTAATGCCTCTTTTATCTTCCATACGCTCGAATCTATTTAAGAGCTCACTTATGCGCGATTCTACATCTTCTGAAAACGCCATATCTATATATGATATATCATCTCTTTCCACGGCTTTTTCATCAAGGACCTCTTTTAAGAAGATAGATGCCCTGCTCCTTGACTTGTCTATGCCGCTTAAGCACAGTCTCTTTTGTGCCCTTGTCATGGCAACATAGCATAGCCTCCTCTCCTCTTCCTTATGAAAGTCGCCTTTCGGGAGCTCTTCCTTCATAAGTTCGAGAGGAAACGGTATAGGCTCGCGCCTTCTTATCGTAGGAAAACGATTCTGTACAAGGTTTATCATAAATACATATTGGAATTCAAGCCCTTTTGCCGAGTGGATCGTCATGAATTGCACTGCATCTTCATCTACTGAAAGCTTCTCTTGTTCTAGCCTGCCGCCTGCGTCAATAAAGCAATCTACGTATTCAAGAAATCCCTTTAAGCTCTGGTCAGGGTTATTCCGCATATACCTTAAGAGAAAATTGTAAAATTTGCCGATATTCAGGATCTTCTGCTCATCAGACATTGAACGTTTCTTTATCTTGACGAGCCTCTTGAGATAGTCTGTCCTCTCTATAAAACTCATGAAAAGTTCCGAGGCATCTTCCCTCTTTGCTATCTTCATAAGGTCTTTCATCTGGCTTCTGAAACTCTTTATTGCCTTCTTCGTCACTAAAGATATGCCTTTGTAGCTATCCAGCTCCTTAAAGGTATCATATATAGAGATTTCATCTTTTGAGGCTTTATTAGATATGGCAATGAGGTCTTCAATATCTATACTCCATACAGGACTTGTCAATGCCCTGAATACGCTTATGGAGTCTGTATAATCGCATATAGCCCTAAGATAGCATATAATATCCCTTATCTCCTCGGTTTCCAATAACCCGACACCAGGTATACCGCGCGATTTAAACTCTTCCAATAGCCTGTCTTTATGACTGTGTGCCCTGTAAAGGATGGCAATATTAGAGTATTTCTTGTTATCTTTCTTGAGGCCGCTGTATAGTGCCTCCACTTCATCTGCTATGGCTGCAGCTTCATCATTATAATCATGTGTCAGCAATACCTTTACGGGTGAGCCTTCCTGATCTTCTGTCCAGAGGTCTTTGGCAGGATCATACCTATCCTGGCCGTTATACGCAATAAGCCTGCCTGCGGCCTTTAATACTCTACTTGTAGACCTATAATTTTGGGTAAGCTTGACGGTCTTAAGCTCAGGAAATTTCTCTTTAAATTTAAGAAAACTTGCATAGGACGCACCGCGAAATCTGTATATTGCCTGATCATCATCACCCACAACACAGACATTTCTGTTTTTAGAAGAGAGCATTTCAAGCAACTCTATCTGCGCTATGTTTGTATCCTGGAACTCATCTACTACTATAAATTTAAATTGCTCCTGGTATACCTTGAGGATATTGGGGCGCTCCCTAAAGAGCTTAATGGTATATATTATCAAATCACCAAAATCGAGTGAGTTGTTCTTCAATGCTTCTTCTTGATAAATATTATAAATTCTGGCTACTTCTTCTTCTCTCTTTACTTCAAGTTCTGCTGATAACCTCTTGTCGCCAGGCATCGACTTTTTCTTCTTCTCAAAATCCCTTCTCAATTTTCTGGCATATGCTTCGTATTCCTCAGGCAATATAAGTTCATCTTTTGCCCTCGATATAAATTTGACAAAACTCCCAAGCACGCCTGCGGGGTCTGCAAGCTGCAGGTAATACTCAAGTTTAAAACGCGGCAGAAGGCGTTTTAACATTATCCACTTCTCAACATCATCCAGTATCTTAAAGTTTCCGGGGATCCCTATATGGCTGCCATTCTCACTTAAGACCTTACGGGCAAAGGCATGGAAGGTATATATCCAGATATCATGGGCTTGGTCACCCAGCATATCTTTTACTCTATCGCGCATTTCATCCGTCGCTTTATCGGTGAAGGTAAGGGCAAGTATATTCTCTGGCTTGAGCGTCTTATTTGATTCCAAAAGGTGGGCAACGCGCGTTGTAATTACTTTGGTCTTTCCTGTGCCGGCCCCCGCCACTATGAGGACAGGCCCTTGGGTGGCACAGACTGCTTCACGTTGTTTACTATTCAGGCCTTTCAATATCTTTGAATCTTTGGCCACGACAATACTTCTCCACATCTTTTACTTGCCACAATAGAGGAAAGTCTGCGCACTGTTTAGGGTATACCGGGTATATGCTGCATTCATTGCCTTTTAAGAATATACACTCGCCATTAGGCTTGGTCTTAAGATTGAGCCGCGGCTTCTCATCCATATTGGCATATCTATTCACAAAGTCAAACTTATTACTCGAGAGGTACTTTGATATCCTCGCTATATCCTCTTCAGTGATATATACATAACCACTCCATTTACAACAGTCCCCGCATCTTTTACATGTGAAATCTTTCATCTTGTTAAATAGCCTCTCATCGGGTCTATAGCCTCGCCTTTGAGCCTTACTTCCATATGGACATGAGGCCTCATTCCTTCATATCTTGCATTACCACTCGTGCCAACATATCCTATTACATCACCTTGCCGCACGCGTTTTACCCATCTGAAATTCACCTTCTCCATATGCGCATATAATGTCATTAAGTCTCCGGCATGGTATATCCTGACATAATTGCCGTATCCATCTTCATCTTTTCCTTTGAAGGCCCAGCCGCTCTTTGCCGCCATAATAGGCGTACCCTGTGCAGCCAATATATCAACACCCTTATGAGTACTGCCATGCCTCCTGGCGCCAAAATTTCCACTGCCATATCCATCGTACCTTATACGGATCTCTTGTTCCAAAGGAGGCATGAAACCTTCTTTATCAACATGATACAGACCTTCCAATATATAGAAGAATAAGATACAAGCCAAGACTAATGCAAAGACAATAGCGTTCTTCATACCAGTACCTTTGAAACTATGATACTCACTGATTTTCCGTCGGCACACCCCTTTGTGCGCGCCATGACCTCTTTTATAACAGCACCCATCTCCTTCTTTGTAGATGCACCCAGCTCTTTTATGACATCCTTTATTATCTTTTCTAGCTCTACATCGGATAGCATCTTAGGCAAAAATGCCTGTAGTACCTGGAGCTCGCTCTTCTCTTTTTGGGCAAGGTCATCTCTGTTACCCTTGGTAAACTGCTCTATAGAGTCTTTGTGCTGCTTAACGTGTTTTTGTATAAGCTTTATTATCTCCTGGTCTTTTAACTCTTCCTTCTTCTGTTTTGATAGATTATGCATGTCAGATTTCAGCATCCTAAGGCACGATACCTTGATCTCATTCTTGCTCTTTAGCGCCTCTTTAAGTTCTTTGTCTATTCTCGCTCCTATCATAAAATCCCCTTCCTTATTAAACCTGTGGCCTTATATAGTATTGTATATTATATCAATAATTCTCCTATCTTTTCCATAATAAAATCCCTCTTTGTCTTTAAGAGGGATTCTTCTATCTTTCCCGGGCCTGCTTTCTTAAAGGCAAAGGGCTTACCTATCTTAAGTTCTATAGGTCTCAATCTCACGCTCTTATGGACAGGAGACATGGCTTCATGGGCACCTTTAATACCTACAGGGACTATCTTTGCACCGCTCTTTAATGCCAATATAGCAGTACCCAGCTCTCCTTCCTTGAGCTTACCATCAATGCTTCGGGTCCCTTCAGGAAATATGCCAAGTACGCGTCCTCTATTCAGTGCTTCCAGGGCCCTGTCTACAGCACCATTCACAGGTATAGTATCATAGATAAAATGCAGCAACTTAAGATACCACTTTTCACAGACATCCTTCTTTGCTATCCAGCTTATCCTAAGCGGTATGGCTGCCTGGATGAGTCCTGAATCGAGAAAACTTACATGGTTTGATACGATTATAAAAGGGCCTTTTGAAGGCAGGTTCTCCCTGCCCCCCACCTTCAACCTAAAGAGCACTCGCCCAACAATCATCGCAAATACCCTGGAGAGAAGATATAGGCAATTATTAATTAGTTTCTTCATAATATAGACCATTCAGCATATCTTTATACTCCTCGGTTACGACTTTTCTCTTTATCTTAAGGGTTGGCGTCAGTTCCCCGGTATCCTGCGTAAGAGGCCTATCCAGGATAATGAATTTCTTTATCCTGGAAAAACGCGGAAGCTGGGCCTGCCTACTCTCTATGCGCCTCTGTATAAAGAGATACACCCTCTTATCATTGACAAGGGCTTTCATATTCTTAAATTCTATATCCTTGTAACTGGCATACTCTTTTAGTGTCACGAAATCGGGTATGATAAGGGCGCTTAGAAACTTCTTCTTTTCACCATAGATAAGTACATCTTCAATATACCTATCGGCCTTAAGGAGTGTCTCTATAGTGGATGGGGATACATTCTTACCGCCGCTTGTAACGATAATATCCTTTTTACGGTCCGTTATTACGAGAAATCCATCCTTGTCAAAATGCCCGATATCACCCGTATAGAGCCATCCATCCCTTACCGTAGTCTCTGTATCAGTGTATCGCTTATAATAACCCTTCATAACATTATCGCCCTTGACCATGATCTCTCCGTCGTGGGATATCCTGACTTCAATTCCGGGTATAGGGCGGCCC
>CAYLIX010000020.1:0-7946 GCA_964383775.1 uncultured Planctomycetia bacterium | reverse complement strand
CGGTAATTACTGGTTGTATTGACCGCTATCACAGGGGATGTCTCTGTCAGGCCATATCCTTCGAGTATCAATATATCAAAACTGAGGAAAAAGTATGCAACCTCCTTTGACAGGGGCGCGCCCCCAGACACAAAAAACCTCAAACTCTTCCCAAACATCTTCTTTAGCTTCTTCGCTATTGGGTCTGTTACAAACCTTTTGGATAACCTAAGATATAGAGGTATATCTTTTTTCTTGAGTCTTCTATACATACACGCGCGCCCTACCCTGTAAGCCCAGAAGAAGAGGTTCTTCTTTAAGGGGGATGACTTAACTGCGTTGTTCAGGATTGTGGAATATATCTTTTCAAAAAACCTTGGGACACCATACATCAGCGTGGGCGAAATGCTCTTTGCGTCTTGTAGAATTGTATCACGGCTCCCTGCATAGGCTATTTGACTGCCCTGAATAAGATGGGCATAGTACCCGGCCATCCTCTCAAATACATGGCTTAACGGCAGAAACGATAGATAGCGATCCTTCTCTGTAATATTGATTAAATCCACAGCTGTGCGGCAATTAGTTATGAAATTTCGATTGGTGAGACACACCCCTTTAGGCATGCCCGTTGAACCTGAAGTATAGATTATGGTAACGAGGCTCTCCCCATCTATTGCCTTGGCCCTTTCATCAAGTACCTTACTATAGAGATCGAGCTTCTCTTCACCGCGTTCCAAGGCCTCTTCAAACTCAGTTGCAATCGGGTCTATGCTCTCAATCCCCTTGAATAGAATGATCTTCTTTATCTTTGTATTGCGTGCAATAGAGAGTACCCTTTGATATCTATCTGTCCCTGATACAAATATCACTTCAGCCTCAGAATCATTAAGAAGGTACTCAATATTCTTTGCTGACTCTGTAGCATATATAGGGACTGTTATTCCTCCTGTAGAGAGTATTGCAAGGTCTGCATATACCCATTCTGGCCGGTTCTCGGAAAATATTGCCACCCTGTCATTTATCTTTATGCCTATATCCAATAAAAAAGAGCCAAGGAGGCGTACCTTACGCCCGAGCTGGCCCCATGTTATATCCTTATATATAGCGTCTTCCTTATACCTGAGTATGGGTCTATCGGGATGTTCCTTGACTCTCTCTTTAACGATCGAAACTATAGTATCCATTTCCGCCTTAGAATGTTTTGGAAGAAATTATAAGTTGGTGAGAAAAGACTATAAAACACAAGACTCGTATCGAAATATCATATTGATCATTCGACGTCAATCAAGCTATCTTTAGTAAAAAGCAGACTATGCCTTGGTTACTTTTGTAGCTTGTTCGCCCTTGGGGCTCTGGACTATCTCAAACTGGACCTTATCGCCTTCTTTCAAAGACTTAAAGCCCTCGCCTTCGATACCTGAATGATGCACAAATATATCCTTGCCACCACCATCAGGCGTAACGAATCCGTAACCCTTCTGGTCACTAAACCACTTTACTACTCCTGTCGGCACTTCACACGCTCCTTTTTTTAAAAAATAAAAAAGAAGGCCTCTGCTTAATCTTAATCTCATGATCAATAAAGCAGTGGCCTTCTCTTTTACTCACTTAAATCTTCCTACTTAGAAACTAACCTTACAGGTTCCAATAACTTCGTTCGCTATGCCAGGCTGTACGTCTATTGCATTGCCCTGGGTATTAAACGGATAGTTATTTGGTCCCGGGTTGTCATATGCTTCGCCCGGTATGAACCATGCATTGAGTAGGCTGAAAGTTACATCTTCTGTGTAGTCATAAGTTGTGAGAATATCTATTTCAGTGCCTATCTCTTCATCTACTGCAAATTGTTCGTTTCTTGAGACTGGTGTCTCGTCAAAATAGTACTTCGCAATCTTTCCTTCGAATGTAATATCATCCAAAGGCTCTAAGGTTGCGCTCAGGATAAACTCATGCTGGTTGGTAAGACCTAAGTCATACCCTAAACCATCAGCATCTAATCCGTATCTTGAGGTCGGATAGTAGAAGCCTTGGAAAGGCCTGATGAGCATTGGGTAATAACCCCTGAACATCGGGTGCCATTTGTGGTATGTACCAGCTACTTTATCTATATCATCTTCACCAGTCGTATAGATCCATTCTGCGCCAAACTTTGGTGAATACATATACTTCATCCAACCAAGGTATTCACAGAAGAGGTTTGCCATACCTGCGCGGCGCTGCCTCTCTTCAAGCTGGCTGTTATTATCTTCAATAAAGGTACCGAACTGTAACGCAGTTTCACCACCGAATACCCACTCTTCATTAGGCATAAAAGTTCCTCTAACACCCAGAGTGTGTACCTGGTCATCATCTACATTTGATAATGCTGGTGATCTCTTGCTATTATCATCCAATACCCAGTAGTATGCTTCAGTCTCTGCATTATATACATCCCATGCATAACCCATATTAACACCGAATAGGTTTACATCATGGCCTGCTTCTGCAGGGCCTTCCTGGTCTTTTGCAAATACTAAATCGACCACAAAGGGTGCATACTGTGCAAAGTCAATGGTCATCCTTACGGAGTCAAATGAATTATAAGCCGTAAGCTCGGGAGATCCTATGCCATAGTTTGCGCCTACTAAGTCTGCAAACATAAAGGATTGGAATATTCCGGGATCCACTTGATTTGCACCTATTACCATACCCTTACCAAACCAAAGATCCTGCCGGCCTATCCTCAATGTAATAGGCTGGAATATGAGCTCTTTGATCTGCACATAAGCCAGATCTACACCTAGATCTGTGAGTGCATTACCAGTATAGAGGAGCTGATCCTGACCTAGACCTATGTTCGGGGCTACATATGTAAGACCTCTTGCATCATCACCCCAATTTTTCTGATGGACCATTCTGATGACTGTGGATACATTATCTGTCAAGTCTGCATCGATCTGGACCTCTGCAGTTGTAATGGCGAAATTCTCCCTATCGGGTACGGTATTTACATCTAGATCAAAATCTTTTCTATGAATACCCCTGAAGGTTAAATCGCCGCTTATCTTTACACTCTGCGTTTCGGCGTACGCTGGTAGGGCAAAGGCTAATATAAGTACTATAGCCGCCACCATCCCTACAAATCTCATTATACTACCTCCTTTCATTGCTTTTTATCTTTACTATATATATCAAATAAAACTTTGTTCTGAAATCAAATTCAAGGTTTTGAAAGCTTAACTAATCCTTATCCCCCCTTTCGCTATAACTTGTATAATTATAATATTTTATAAAAGTATACCATATAAAACGCTTTTGTCAAGGGCGTTTAACGATATTCTTGGAGTTATTAAAGATCTTTGCTATCTCTGCCTCTTTAAAGCCCAGCCTTGATAAGAAGACCTGAGCCTTCTTGTCATCTATAAGGTCATCTGGTGAGTGAGAGTCTGTATTTAAGACAAGATCTGCCTTGGCCTTCCTCGCCACATCCATGACATGTTTATTTGCCTTGGCATGGCTCTTCCTTGTCGTAATCTCCAAATAAACGTTGTTCTTCTTGGCAAGCCTTGCATCATCCTGCGTAATCATGCCTGGGTGGGCCAATATATCCACCTTGCATTCTATGGCAAGCTTGTTTGTACCTGGTATAACAGGCTCTGACACAGTCTCCCCATGGACCACCACTATAGCAGCTCCATTATTCCTTGCATAGGTTACGAGCGATCTTATCTCTTCAAGCGGGGCATGGGTTATCTCTACTCCGGGCAATACCTTTATAGGCCAATGCAGGCTAAGCTCTTTAGATACCTTTACTATGCGCGGTAATACGAGATCTATATTAGAAGAGTCAACGTGGTCTGTAAGCGCGATCGCCTCATATCCCTTAACGACTGCACGCCTCACCAATTCACTGGGGACCAACGCCCCATCACTCAGCAATGTATGTGTATGTAGATCTATCATATCCTTCTTTCCGCCGCCTCCGGCCCTACGGGCCGTTCTCCGAAGCTACGCTTCGTAGAAGCGGAGCTAGGCCCGGAGGGTAGGCCAAAAACTGCTAGTGGCACCCCTGGGGTGATTCGAACACCCGGCACGCGGCTTAGGAAGCCGCTGCTCTATCCAGCTGAGCTACAGGGGCCCATGTATTAACAATCAATTACATTAATATTTCAATAAGCTGAAGATTGGATAATCCTTTAGCTTTTCACGACCCTTTAAAAATCCCAATTCAATCAGAAATGCTACCTCTACGATCTCGCCACCGCACTTAGATATCATCTGGCAAGTCCCTAATGCAGTGCCCCCTGTAGCCAATAGATCGTCCACTACCAGTACCTTATCGCCTTTAGCAATGGCATCTTCGTGCACCTCTAATGTATCAGTACCATACTCTAGGTCATATGTAACATCTATACTTTTATACGGGAGCTTGCCTTTCTTTCTTATGGGGATCATTCCGGCATTTAATTTATAAGCTACTGCTGAACCAAATATAAATCCCCGTGCCTCCACACTGGCAACAAGCTTGATCCCTTTATCCTTGTATCGCTCGGCCAGGAGATCGACCGCACTCTTAAATGCATCAGGATTCTGTATGAGAGGTGTAATGTCCTTGAAGATGATCCCCTTCTTTGGAAAATCCGGCACATCCCTTATCAATGCCTTTAATTCTACTTCTCCCATTTTGCGCCTTCTTCCTGCTGCATGATTATGCCCTTAAGCTTCTTCATGGCAGCGCTCTCAATCTGCCTCACCCTCTCCCTGGTAATGCCAAAATGTTTTGCAGTATCCCGAAGAGTATGCGAGATGCCGTCTTTTAATCCGAATCTCAGGCTCAGGATCTTTCGTTCACGAGGCGTCATATTCTTTAATAATTCCAATATTCTCTCTTTCTGCAGATATGCGCTTACCTCGTCGATAGCGGTCGCTATATTCTCGTCTTCGATGAGGTCCATGAATTCTGCTGTACCTGAATCGCCAATGGGCGCATTCAAAGATGAGATCTTCGATGCCATCTTATTGAGTTGTCTCACCTTCTTGACCGACATCTTCATACGCCTGGCAATCTCATTTACACGCGGCCTGCGTTTGAGTTTTATAAAGAGCAGCTCTGAGACCTTCTTAAACTTCATCAATAGCTCTACCATATAGACCGGCACTCTTATGGTCTTACCCTGGTTTGCTATGGCCCTGGTAATATACTGCTTGATCCACCAGGCAGCATACGTAGAGAATCTATAACCTCTCTTTGGATTATACTTCTCCACTGCCTTCATGAGCCCCATGTTACCCTCTTCTATAAGATCCATCATGGGTACACCGAGATAGCTGTAGCGCTTTGCAATATTAATGACCAGCCTAAGATTTGCGCGTATCATCTTTCTGCGCGCTTCCATATTCTTACGCCGCACCTTCTTTGCAAGGTCTATCTCCTGCTTCGGTGTAAGCAGAGGTATATCTTTGATCTCTTTTAAGTAGCGTTTAATCGCATCCATAGTTATCGCTGTTTATTCTGTTTTGTATCGAGCGCAGCCTGTGCTGCTGCTATCCTGGCAATGGGCACCCTAAACGGTGAACAGCTTACATAGTTTAAGCCAAGTCCGTCGCAAAATCTTACTGACTTTGACTCACCACCATGCTCTCCACATATGCCGACTTTCAAGCTTTTCTTTACTGAACGCCCTTTGGTTACACCTATCTCCATGAGCCGGCCCACGCCTTTCTGGTCGATCGTCTGAAATGGGTCTTCGCTCATTATCTCGCGCTCATAATAGTACTGCAGAAAATTTCCTGCATCATCCCTTGAGAGGCCGTATGTCGTCTGAGTAAGGTCATTCGTTCCAAAGGAGAAGAAGTCTGCCACCTCGGCTATCTCATCGGCAGTAAGGGCAGCTCGCGGCAACTCTATCATAGTACCGACGGTATAATCGATCTTTGTCTTCTTCTCTTTCATGACTTCTTCAGCAGTATCACGAACCAGTTTTGCCTGGTTGACAAGCTCCTCTTTCTTTCCTACAAGAGGTATCATGATCTCGGGACGTACCTTCTGGCCTTCTTTTGCAATCTCGCATGCTGCCTCAATTATGGCCCTCGTCTGCATCTGGGTAATCTCTGGATAGACTATGCCGAGCCTGCAACCACGATGCCCAAGCATAGGGTTCATCTCCTTTAAGCTCTCTACCTTTGATTCTATTCTTTCTTTGCTCACTCCCATTATCTCGGACAGCTTTGCAGTCTCCTTTGACTCATGCGGAAGAAATTCATGTAGAGGCGGATCGAGCGTTCTTATGGTAACGGGTCTGCCGCCCATGGCCTTAAATATGCCCTTGAAGTCTTCTTTCTGATATGGCAGGAGTTTTGCGAGCGCCTTCTTCCTGTCTCCGATAGACTCTGCAAGTATCATCTCGCGCATAGCATCTATCTTTCCCCCGCCAAAGAACATGTGCTCAGTCCTGCACAAGCCTATACCCTCTGCGCCAAACGCAATGGCAGTAGATGCCTGATTAGGCTGGTCAGCATTGGTACGTATCTCTAGCCTTCTTTCCTTATCAGCCCATTTCATAAGTTTCTCAAAGTACCTGTACATCTGGGACTCCTGAGGTTTCATCGTCTTATCGAGTAGCACCTGTAAGACCTCGGACGGCTTTGTATTAATCTTACCGAGTATGACTTCTCCTGTAGTTCCATCAATAGATATGTAGTCACCTTCTTTGATGGTCTTATCCGCTACATCCATCTTCCGGCTTGAATAGTCTATATCGAGCGCGCCGCATCCGGCTACACACACCTTGCCCATCTGTCTGGCTACAAGGGCTGCATGTGAAGTCATACCGCCGCGCTGGGTCAATATGCCTACTGCTGCATTCATGCCTTTTATATCTTCCGGGCTAGTCTCTATTCTTACTAGTATCACCTCTTCATTGCGCGCAGCCCACTCCTCTGCATCGGATGCATTAAAGACGACCTTGCCGCTTGCTGCGCCTGGTCCTGCATTGAGTCCCTTTGCCAACACATTGCCCTCTTTAGTGGCCTTCTTCTTCTCTGCAGTATCAAATATCGGCCTGAGGAGCTGGTTAAGCTGTTCGGGATCTACCCTCATCAATGCCTCTTGCTCATTTATGAGCCCCTCGTCGACCATATCGACCGCTATCTTTATGGCTGCCATTCCTGTGCGCTTACCAGTCCTGGTCTGCAACATCCAGAGTTTTCCCTTCTGTATGGTAAACTCCAGATCCTGCATATCCCTGTAATGTTTTTCAAGCTTCTTATATATCATGAGAAGCTCATTGAACGGCTTTGGCAGATCTTGCTCCAATTGCGTAATCGGCTGAGGGGTACGTGTACCTGCTACGACATCCTCTCCCTGTGCATCTATTAAATATTCACCGTAAAACTTCTTCTCCCCTGAAGCCGGGTCTCTTGTAAATGCTACACCTGTTCCGCTCGTCTTGCCCATATTGCCATATACCGTGGCCTGCACATTCACTGCAGTCCCCCATATAGACGGGATATTATTGATCTGTCTATAGGCTATGGCCCTCTCATTATTCCATGAGCTAAAGACTGCGCCTATTGCGCCCCAGAGCTGTTCCATGGGGTCTTCCGGAAAGCTGCTACCAGTCTTGGCCTTTATCTCATTCTTAAAGAGTATTACAAGCTCTTTTAAGTCTTCTGCACTGAGCTCAAGATCGAGCTTGATGGACTTCTTCTTCTTAACGCTATCCATGATCACTTCAAACGGGTCATGCTCATCCTTACCCTTAGGCTTTAGGCCCAGCACAACGTCGCCATACATCTGAACAAATCTTCTATATGCATCATAGGCAAATCGCTCGTTTGAGGTCTGCTTTATTATCCCCTTTACAGTAACATCATTTAAGCCTAAATTCAGCACTGTGTCCATCATACCAGGCATGGAGATACGCGCGCCAGAACGTACTGACACAAGAAGCGGGTTATCTTTATCGCCAAATCCAGCGCCCATGGCC
>CAYLIX010000019.1:0-13365 GCA_964383775.1 uncultured Planctomycetia bacterium | reverse complement strand
GCACTCTTTAAAGGTATGGGCGCAAGACTGGAGAGAGGGCTTATCAACTTTATGCTGGATCTCCATACAAAGAAGCACGGGTATACAGAGATCTTCCCGCCCTTTCTTGTAAATAGGGCTTCAATGACCGGAACAGGCCAGTTGCCTAAACTGGAAGTTGATATGTATGGATTAAAAGATGATGATCTATTTCTCATACCTACAGCAGAGGTACCTGTAACGAATATGCACAGAGATGAGATATTGAGCGAAGAGAACCTGCCTGTATATTACACAGCATATACAGCGTGCTTTAGGAGAGAGGCAGGTTCCTATGGTAAAGACACAAAAGGCCTCACAAGGGTGCATCAATTTGATAAGGTAGAGCTAGTAAAGTTTGTAAAGCCAGAGACTTCATTTGATGAGCTTGAGAAGCTCTTAAGTGATGCAGAGGAAGTGATACAGTTATTAGATCTTCCATATAGGATATCAGCGCTCTCTACAGGGGATATGAGCTTTGCAGCAAGCAAGTGCTATGACATAGAGCTCTACTCACCCGGCACAAATACCTGGCTTGAAGTATCTAGCTGCTCAAACTTTACCGATTTTCAGGCAAGGCGCGCAAACATCAAATATAGGCCGAAAGATTCCAAAAAGGCTGCATATGTATATACCTTGAATGGTTCGGGCGTTGCCCTGGCAAGGCTCGTCATAGCAATTTTGGAAAATTACCAAAACGCAGATGGCACTGTCACTATACCGAAGGCACTCAGGCCATTCATGGATTCACAAGGGACTATAAAGTCGACTTGATATGTTAAGTAGGATATCAAAGTTTGCAGTAGGCGCAGCGCTCATTCCCGTAGTAATAGGGGTGACGATTTCGCTCTTTGAAACACTCACTGATATGAATGTAGGCCCGGATGGCTCTAAGATATTCTTGTGGGGAATTGTGGCTTATGTGATACTCCACCTCTTTCTATATAAACCAACCTATATCTATACGCTGGGGCATGAACTGATACACGCCTTATCTACCTGGTTATGCGGGGGAAAGGTAGTCTCATTCAGAGTATCCCAGGAAGGTGGTCAAGTACAGACTACAAAGTCAAATTTCTTCATATCATTGAGCCCATACTTTGTGCCGATATACACTATAATCGTATCCCTCTTATATTTTTTACTCCCGCTAGTAATAAAGATACCCAATTTAAAGACCACATACTTCTTCTCTATGGGATTTACACTTGCGCTCCATCTTGTATTTACAGCGGATGTAATGAAGCGGGAACAGCCGGATATCACAAAGACAGGATATCTATTTTCACTGGTATTGATATATGTAATGAATATCTTTATGGTGACTTTCCTGATAAGCATATTCTTTAAAGGCGTATCATTCGAAGCCTTCTTTTATAATGCTTATCTAGAGAGCAAGACCATATATATAAGGCTCTTTAAACAGCTTTTTATGCTATAATAATTGTAAGCGGAGGAGTGGCCGAGATGGCCGAAGGCGGCGGTCTTGAAAACCGTTAGAGTCTCACGACTCTCAGGGGTTCGAATCCTCTCTCCTCCGCCAGTATCTCTACTTTGAATCTCTTCGGGCGCTGGAGAGGATTCGAAGTGAGCGAGCGCCGAGCGAAGTGAGGAAAAGCGAGCATTATTTGCTAAAATGTGGCGAGCGCCAGCGAGCGAGTGGCCGACCCGAAGCCCAGGCGAGCCCGAAGGGCGAACCGGGCGAAGGGCGCCGAATCCTCTCTCCTCCGCCATTCTGCTTCGCTCAAGCACTTTCGTGCTTGAGCTTCGCAGGAATTGTTGAGAGATAAGACAATCTACGAAGCAGAATGTTCCTTCGAAGCTCAAACGTAAAAACGTTTGAGCGTAGAAGAACACTTATGGATTTTGACTTTCTATCATTTAGCTCCAAAGAAAAAGGCACGTGAAATATGAAATATCTTATTATCCTAATAATATTACTGACCATCTTTGCAGGCCCTACTTTTGCTGATACGATTGTGCTGAAGAATGGGCGAGCTATCGATGGTATTATTACAGGAGAAGCTGAAGATACAATAATCCTGAATGTAGGTGGAGGCACCATTACCTTACCAAGGATCGATATAGAGACGATAAGTATATCCGACCCCTCCATTAATACCCAAATGCAAGAAGCATGGGAAGAGCAATATATAGAAAACTTCCCTGCCCCTACTGAGCAAGACCAGGATATACTGGATGGTTTTAAGAAGATGTTGCATCTGAAGAAAGAGCTTACAAAGGGTCTGAAGCGTAAAGATAGCATTACCCGGGATATCACTCTTGCAAAGAGGGCAATCACTGAACTAGAGAATGGCCAGAATGTGATAAACAAAAAGCTTAAAGAAGCAAATGCAAAAGCTAAGAACAGACAAGAGACCATGCGATACAATACCCTTGTAGCAGAATTAAACCTCGTTACCAATAATATTAAGGCATCCTATAAAAGGCTGGAAGAATATTATTCTACGCTGGGCGAAGTCAATAAATCCGTTGAAGAATATATTAATCTCTTCCTAAGCTTTAAGTCCAAGGTCAATACAAGAATAGACAAGCTAGTATCAGAAGCAGGTATGTCTGCCGAACAGAAAGATTTTTATAATAATCTTACCTCAAGGCTGGATACGCTTGAGCGTGGTATTGTGCATGATGAAATAGAATGTATGCGCAAGGGGAACAACCTCCTGGTAAATGTTATATTAAACGGGATATTACAGACACCATTGATAGTTGATACTGGTGCAGAACTTACCCTTATATCGGATAGCATAGCGAGCAAGATAGGCATAGATTTTGATTCACTTGAAAACGAGATTATACTCATTATGGCCGATGGAAGTAAAGTCTTTGCAAAGTCTGTAGTATTAAAGTCGATAAAGGTAGGTAATGAAGAGGCAAAAGATGTAAGGGCTGCAGTTATGAAGTCGGATGCAGTTAAGATTCAATATGGATTATTGGGGATGAGTTTTTTGAAGAATTTCTCATTCAGCATAAATCTGGAAAAGAGTAAAATAACCTTTAGTTCCGTCAAGAATTAATACTTTTAAGGAGAATACTTTCATGAACCCTATCAAGACAAAGACACTGGAAAGAATTGAAGAGAAGATGGAATATGCAGACGATAATTCCATGCGCTACCGTATGTTAAAATGCGCCAAGGACTTTAAGACATCATGGATAGAGCTTGGCCAGACATTATATAGCGTGTGGAAGGATAAGCTATATAAAGAGTGGGGCTATAATCAATTTGATAGCTATACCACAAAAGAGATAGGCATAAGAAAGCAGACTGCAATGAAGCTCCTTAAGTCATACTACTTTCTTGAAAAAGAGGAGCCTAGCTATCTTACAAAGGAGCACAATCAGGAGGCCAATACCTCATCCATACCCACTTATCAGTCTGTCGATGTGCTGAGATTAGCGAATAAGAAGAAGACGCTTGACCGTGTAGATTACGCGCAGTTTAAAAAGAAGATACTGCAAGGTGGAAGAGATGCAAGCCAGGCAAAGAGAGACTTGACCCAGCTTATAAGAGAGCGTGAAGAGCTCGGACCAGAGGAGGTCTGGCAAAAAAAGAGGATTACACTACTTAAGCGTTTCTTAAGCACTCTACGCTCCATAAAGATGGAGCTAAAGACCACAAAGCTCCTACCTGCACAGATCGTAAAAGACACAGAGAAGCTCATTAATAGACTAGAGACAGAGATCTCTTAGTAAGATATAATACACTTCAGACGCTATAAGCGGAGAGGTCGCGTAGCCTGGCTTAGCGCGCGCGCTTGGAAAGCGCGTAGACTTAACGGTCTCCAGGGTTCAAATCCCTGCCTCTCCGCCACTCTTTTACACCAGCCAATACAAAACCAGCATTTCCCTATAATTCCCGACGACAAACAACCTCAGTAAGTACCAGTCAACATCAGTCATCAACAGCCCCAAAACCCCCAAAATGTGGTGCGAGTGTGGTGAAAATGTGGTGGAATCTCCATCCCTTGTCATTCCGGCCTCGCGAAGCAACAGACCTGTCATTCCGGCCGAGCCGGCGAAGCCGGCGAGTGCCGGAACCTAGGACGTCCCCATGAAAGGCTACCAATTCCTCGAAAACGGATTTTTCGACCTCTGCCACACCCGCAACATAACCCGCATCTCCATGCTCCTCTACATCTACCTCAGAGGCCTCTACTGCCGCTTCCAGAAACCCAACTTCTTCTGGAACGACAGCACAATAAGGAAGCACCTCGGCATCTCCACCAACACCCTCGCCTCTGCCAAGAAACACCTCCAGGAACGCGGCCTGATCAAATACCACTCTGGCATAGGTCGAACCCCAACCCACTATACCATGCTCGGAACCAGCTTACTCCCCGAATTGAGAGTGTCAAAATTTGACATTCTGAGTGTCAGTAAGCAAGTACATGAGAGTATCAAAAATAGGTACTCCTTATATACAAGTAAGGAAAGACTAAAGAAGAAAGTAGTTAATAGAAGAAAATTCGGCACTACCGCACAGGAATTATTACGTAAATACAAGGAAGCAACCTCGTGACCCATATTTACAACTATAAGAACTATAAAGAGTTAGCGCAATTAATTAAAAACTTTTTTAAAAAATATGTAATAAAATCAGCACTTTTTACGTCTACTGTTATATAGGAAGAGACAAATAAGAGACGAATGCGAAATGTGGGAACGAATAACAGAGATTGACCCATTAAAAGAAAGGTGGTAGAATTATGTTTGAGATGACTATGATTACAAGAGATAAGATAGAGCACAGAAGAGACATATTCAAGCTAGCCAAGAATATTGCCTGCACGCCTTATTTTGAAGATCAAAAGCACAATACTATATTATATAATGAGAACTCACTAAAGGTTCTATCTGAACTGCCAGAGAACTCAATAGATATGATCTTTGCCGATCCACCATATTTTTTATCAAACGGTGGTTTTACCTGCCATGCTGGCAAAAGGGTTTCAGTAAATAAGGGGAAATGGGATAATTCCAAGGGCGTAGAGGAAAATTATCACTTTACTTCAGACTGGCTTAAAGCATGTCAACGAGTTTTAACGCTAAACGGCACTATTTGGGTATCAGGCACCTCCCATATAATTTATGCCGTAGGCTATGCAATGCAGGTCCTAGGCTACAAGATATTAAATAATATCGCATGGTTTAAAGTGAATCCACCACCAAATCTAAGTTGTCGCTATTTTACCCATTCCACAGAAACAGTTTTATGGGCTGCAAAAAATAAACACAGCAAGCATTATTTCAACTACCCCCTTATGAAAAAGCATAATAATAATAAACAAATGCTAAGCATGTGGTCCATTAGGGCGCCTGGCAGAGAAGAGAAGGTATATGGTAAACACCCTACTCAAAAACCATTGAAATTGTTAGATAGAATTGTACTAGCGTCTACTAAACAAGGGGATATTGTGTTAGATCCTTTTAGTGGAAGCGGTACCACTGGGCTAGCAGCTTGCAAAGAAGGCAGGCAATATATAGGCATTGATCTGGAGAAGGATTATTTAAGCGTTTCTAGAAAAAGATTCAAGGACTTATTTGTGGAGATGAAAAAAAGGCAATGAAAAAGGGCGGCATAGGTGGTGGAAAGACAATAACAGGTTTAAAATTTGAATCAAGAATTAGTTTGGAAAAAGCCTTACAAGCACTACCGGGCTATAATGTTGCAGGTGACGAAGTTTACTTCGATGGCCAAAAAATAGCTGAATTCTACCAAAAACACAAGCTTTACAAAAATCTCTTGGTGCCTAATGGGATCAATTATAAAGATATTATTTCAAAAAAATTGCTGCCTGATGAAGCCATACTCCTTTTTAATAATAGTACCCTTTTTATAATAGAGATAAAGTTTCAAGAGGTCGCCGGTTCAGTAGATGAAAAACTACAGACCTGTGATTTTAAAAATAAGCAGTATCAAAAATTGCTCTTAAGATTAGATATAAAAGTTAAATATATCTATGTCTTAAGCGACTGGTTTAAAAAGCAAGAATATAAAGATGTACTGCAATATGTGAAAGCAGTAGGATGTTATTACTTTTTTAATGAGTTACCCTTAAGTTTTTTAGGATTACCCAAACCAAAACTACGCAAGGCAAATAGAGACTAATTCTAAAAATGCCACTTCTATCACATAATGCCAGACACCTAGAGAACCGTCTCCAAAATACAAAATATCTAAATAGTATAATAGATACATGGATATAGAGTTAATTTTCCCACTAGCATGTGAATGGGCTCGAGAGCAAGAGAGAATCATACTGAACAATGGGATTCCACTATCTCCAGATTTGCTTGCATATTCAGAGCGACTAGATCTTAAAAAGCCCGGTAAGATAAGAATAATGACTGTTCCAAGTATTCTACCACCTACAAGCTCTATTTTACAGCAGGCATGCATCGAGACTAAGTTCTTATTTCCTAATATGGGAGGACTAACCCTAGGACATGGTATATTTGTGAGAACAGACTGCCGCGGAGATATAAAGTTGCTTGTACATGAACTTGTTCATGTCAGCCAGTATGAGAGGCTTGGTGGTATAGATAGTTTTTTAAGGCAATATCTTTCAGAACTTCTTAAATTTGAGTATATGGCTTCACCATTAGAGCAAGAAGCAAGGAATAAGACAAGTGAGATCTTTAGACAATAGGGCACGATTTTGAAAGCACTGCTTCTGGCACATAAGACCTGGCCCCTTGAGACTGTCCCTAACGCATTAATTTTTGAATATTATGAGACAAAAAAATAAAGCATGGAATTGGGTTAAAAGAAGTTCTACAAGAATTTGGGATGGTTTTCTCCAAAATATAGGCGTTTGTATTCTAGCATTCTTTGTTTCGGGAGGTTATTTAGTTGCATTAAATAAAATCAAGCTATTCCAAAAATGGATTAGAGAAATACCTACGGAATGGGTGTTAACTCCATTTATTTTATCTATCATCTTATCAGTAGTGTTATCTAAGATTAATCACAAACAGAAACAACAATTATCAAAACTGGAGAAAGAACCCCCAAAAGATGAACGCGATGCACGCTTTGTAACTCATTGTGGTGTATGGTGGAAAATATATTTAGATTCTGAATACATAGAAGATTTTCCTTATTGTACATGTTGTGAACCGCATATAAAACTGGCTCAAACAGAATGGCATCCAGACGAAATATTTCAATGTCCAGTCTCTAAAGCTATTTTTAAATTATTTGGAGATAAAGTTCCGTTAAACCGCCATCGAGTGATTGATGGATTATATAGAGTCTATTTTAGAAATTTAGGTTCAAATGTTGAAAACAATTTTTGTGCTGAACGGAATCGTTTAAGAGAGTTGAATCCAAAAATAACTAACGAAGAATTATTTGATAAACTATTTAAATTGTCACCTTTGAATAGAATACCAAGAGAAGAACTAGACGAAATTAAGAAAAAATACCCCAATCCTACGCAGGCTTATTATTTTATAGATCGTCATTTTTCACGGTATAAATCTTTTTTTAAGAATAGTAATTCGAGCTAACCCTGAAAGCACTACTTCTGGCACATAAGATCTGAAATTTATAGAGTCATTTCTAACGTATTAAGCAAAAGGACTTAAGCCTAAATTTTTATTCAATATATAATCCGTTTATAATGATATATTTATCAATAGTTTATTTCATTGGCACGTGCGTAGTATTAGTGATTTTAATAAACATGCCTATTATTCAAGCTATTCATTGTATAGCTTGTAGTTTTTCTGTTTGCAAGAAAAGAGGTAATATGCTAAAGGCGAAATGCGCAGACATAATTCAAACTCTTATTTCCATTAGTATGCTTATACTGGCATTATTAACAATAATCTTTGGTTACAATGAATATCAAACATATAAAAGACCATATGTAACTTTAATAAAAGTCAACATTGCAAGTAACTTAGAAAAAATGTATCCAATAATTCATCCAAATTCTAAAAAGGAAGTATATCCATCTGAAATTATTACTGCTGGCCAAGAAATAATTGAAGTAGCAGAAGAAGTTATTGTCGATCTCTATTATAAAAATACTGGTCCTATCGCAGCAAAAAATGTGAAATTTACTAGAGCACTCCTTGCCGGAGATAGTTTTACGATTGATGGAAAAAGGAACCCACATTCAATAATTAATGACAGTACAAACTTTTTTGAATTAAAGATAGACGGTGTTATTGCACAAGAAGAAATTAGTCTAAAGGCCCTTGCTCCTCAGCAAGAAGAGAAATTCCAATTTATGTTTCATAGATACGACACAGAAAGAAAATATAATGTTATGAAGCATGACTCATCAAACACAAACCCGCTTTATATTGTATGTAAAATTGAATATGACCCAATCGACAGCAAAGAAAACACTAAGAAGCATGGATATTTTGCTGTATATAAACTTTTTCATCCTGCAGCATATACCAGGCTTTATTGCTCTAAACAGAAAGAAGGGGAAATTTGGTAAAAAGACTTGGATAATCCGGGACGTGTTTGAAAGTGCCACTTCTGACACATAAGACCTGGCACCTTGAGAGCCCTTACTAAATATCCAAGCATCCAGCCTATTTTTGTAACTAATTGTCATTAAATGCGTTACAGCATAATATGGTTAGCAAAAAAGTAAGATTTTGTGTATTGTCGATAGCGTCTATATATGGTATACTTTATATACACACTATTTCACATAATTTGCACCGATAAGGGCAAGGCTATATAGGCCGCGCAAAACCACGGGACATAATGTCAGCCGGGTTGCCGAAACAAATAGGCAGCCCGGTTTTTTATTTAGGAGGGTATTTGTGCTTGATGTCAAAAGAGTAAACAGAATAGTTGCTATAATAATGGCTATTATTATAGCCTTTTCCAATTGGGGTTATACAGCCACAATCTCAAACCTCAGAGCTGTACGTGCAGAGGAAAGGGCGGCTATTTATACAGAAGAAGAGGAGAGCCTTGGACTTTGGAAGCCGGAGAAAGGGGTTAGAAATAAGCTAAGAAGACTTATTAAGCAAGGTAATGAATCGGCAGTAAGGGTAGGGGAAAAAATTGGAGTAGCAGAGCCATTTATTAGATGTTTAGAAGAAGGCAAAGATGTACGGATAAAAGCAACAAAAGCCTTAGGTATTATAGGCGACCCAATAGCAGTAGACCCATTGATTGGGCGTTTAAAAGATGAAGACAAGGATGTAAGACTAGAAGCAATAAGAGCCTTAGGCAGAATAGGTGACTCGAGGGCGGTAGACCCATTGATTGAATGTTTGGAAAATAAATACGGTTGGGTCCAAAAAAGACTAGCAGACACCTTAGGTAATATAGGCGGCGAGAAGGCATTAGATGAAATGGCCGATAATTTAGAGCTTAAGTACTGTAGTCAATTGGGTGATATAGTAAGATTCTTTGGTGGTCTAGGTGTTGTGTTGCCATTAGAAGTATTAATTGAAGGATTGGAAAATAAGTACTATTGGAACCTAACAAGAGCAGAGGCTGCAAATGCCTTGGGTAAAATAGGTGACCGAAAGGCGGCAAAGCCATTAATTGGATGTTTAAAAGATAAAAACGCGTATGTTCGAAGAAAAGTAGCAGAAGCCTTGGGCATGATAGGTGACTCAATAGCAGTAGGGCCATTGGTTGGGCGTTTAAAAGATAGAGACAAGGATGTACGAAGAGTAACAGCACAAGCTTTAGATAAAATGGACGAATCAAGAGCAGTAAAGCCAGCGATAATAGATTTACAAGATGAAGACAAGGATGTAAGAATAATAGCAGCACCAACCTTAAGCAAAAAGGGCGACCCAAGAGCAGTAGAGTCATTGATTGAATGTTTAGAAGACGAAAACAAGGATGTACGAAGAGGAGCAGTAGAAGCCCTAGTTAAAATAGGTGACTTGAGAGCGGTAGAACAACTGAGAAAATACGAGTATTTTCAAAAAGCAGAATTAGCCATATCTAATTTCTGCAGCCAAAATTCTACATATGACATTGGCACGCTTAGAACCTTACATAGCAATAAAGAAAAGCTATTTTCTCACTTAAAACTTGCACAAGAACAGGCCAAACAGCTCTTGCATGACATCGTTTATATAGATGGCAAGACGAGACACCTATATGGACTAAAGATAGAAAAAGGGCAGTTATTATTTAGCCAAGACGAGATAACCTTCTTAGAAGAAGATATTGCAACTAATGGTTATGGTTGCACAAAAGAAAGATTATCTAACTTAGTGGCTAATCTTAAGAAAACATTGGTCCATCCAGAGTTTTTAGGGCCAGGTCAGATAGGTCGAGCATTATACACAAAGATAACCAAGCTTGCGGAATGGTTTTCACAGCCGCTACTGTATAATAGTGAGATTCGGGATGCAGCAAGGCTGTTTGGGGATATGCCTTTTGAGCATAACCAAATATATACTTTCTATAATAAATATAGTATAAGAGTCAATCCAGTTAGAAGAAGAGATTTGGCTGTAGGGCTAGTTGAAGGTACCCATTCCTCTCACTCTAGCGTAGGAAGGGCGCTTTGCTGGTGGCTTTACGATACTGAATTAGCAAGAAGGGGTAACTACTTTATAAGGCAAAAGGCCTTGGATGGTATAGCTAAGCTGGAATGGCTAAATGAAGAAGATAAGAACAGGCTATTAAGAGCTGCCATAACTGACACGAGTCAATACGTAAGAGAGCAAGCAAGAGAGATTATATACGAAAAAGCAGACTTCATAGATGCATATCTTTTGCGAAGGCTCTATGAGGTGGAATCGACCACAAGAAAATTTCTGCAAGAAGAACAAGGTAGTTTTAATGCGGGTTCAAGGCTTGCCTTGAATAGATGGGCTAATAACATACGAAGATTTAGAGGGCGTATGTCAGAAGATGTAGAACGTTTTTCCAATGAAGTATATCTTCCCTTTGGCTCAGAAAGCAAATTTGGGTATAGCGGTAAGACTCGAAATGAAGCTATAGCCGAAGCAGATAAGCTAAGAAGACACACGACCTATTGTGCGTCATGTCCCATAAGTTCCCATCCCACCCTCTCTATATTTAGCCAATTTGCGCCCTCCCTAGACCCGCTTCTTCAGGAACGCCTTAGACTTGTTAACTTGAGATGGGATATAGCAGATAAGCGTCTTCCAACCTATTTTGGAAGGGCAATAACAAAGACGATAAATGAAAATATTGCAACACCAGAACAGAATCCATTTATAAAACAATATAATGCTACAGCAACTGTTGATGAGAGAAGAGAGTTAATAGGGGCCATTGTTCTGGATGTAGAGGATGAAAATATCGAAGAAGAAAGATATAATGCATTAAACTTCTTAACATACATTATTATAAACTGGCATTATGAAAAGAAGAATTTAAGCGAAGAAGGTCTATTTAATGCCTGTGCCAAAGTTAGAGAGCTATCCGATGATGCAAGCCCTGACACGATACTCTTAAGCATAGTAAGTCACGCTAAAGAGACAGAGGATAACCTAAGCGGGGTAGCAGCCAGGGGTATCAACAGATATTATGACCTCAGGCTTAATAAGCCCATGGAAATATTAGAAAGAGAGATAGAAAGGATGAGACTTCTAATAAAACATCCTCCATCGGATGAAACAGATTTAGTTAAAGTAGAACCAGCCCCATTGATAGGGCCAGAATCGGAAGAACCAGGTGCCATTGAAAAAGTTACTGAAGCAGCAAAAAAGATAGGAAAACGTATGTTTGGAGAAAGAGAAGATATCGAAGATCGTCCTATCGAGTACAAGATTACACCGGAAGCTTTGAGACTAAGGCTAGACATAAGATCTTCCATGGATAAAGAGGAGAGCTTAAGACTACTAAGAGACAAGAGAAAAGATTTAGCAGAGCTGCATCAGAAAATCACAGACCGCAAAAAACAAGATCGTATATTAGAAGCCCTAAATGCAATAGGTAAACTTATAGAAGAAGAGAGGCAGAGATCTTCCAGCCCAAAGAAAAAATATATTCCAAATATGTATCCTTTAGTTCCTTATGTAGACAACAACCTATCACACTTAAAACGTAACCACATGATGCTACAAAATAACATATAGAATAAGAAAACAAAAATTCCACTTGACAACTGCTATAGCATGTGCTATACTTGGTGACGTAGATGAGCGATCAATTAATAGGGGATATCAAGCACCACTTGAATCGCAGAAGGATTAGCCAGGAAGATTTCGCTCATAAGATCGGTGTTTCGTTTTCCACCCTTAACAGGTGGCTTAATAAGAAGACGGCACCCAGATCTAAAGCAATAATTGAAGCGATAAAAAGAGAAATTGGCTAAAACATATTTTTTTACCCACATATATAGCAGTTGCTATAGCAGGTGAGATAGGAGGGCGGCAATGACATTAACCAAAGTAATAGTATTCTCGATCCTGGTGAGTGCGAATATGATTGTTTGGTATGAGGCCCTGGGGATGGAGTTTCTGTATGGCGCGGTGATAATCACGACGTATCTAGCCCTGGGGCCGTTTAGGCCTTATAAAAGGAGGTAGGAGATGACAGCGCAGGATGTATTGACGGTTGAGAGGGTGTCGGAGATCCTGGGGATCTCGAGGAATACGATTCAGAGGAGGAGCTGGAGAGAGAGTACTGGGTGCCCATTAAGGAAGAAGGGCAAGAGGCTCTATTCTCTGGTGAAGGAATTCAATGATTGGTTAAAGAGGTAGCATGGGCAAGCGGTACTCCGGTATAAGGGAGATAGTCAGGGGCCAGGTCTACGAGGTCAATTATCAGATAGGCGGCACAAGGAGGCAATACAGGGTAGAGGCGCCATCTGAGAAGGAGGCGTATTTCAGGAAGATCGCTGATATGGCCTCGCATAAAAAGGGCCTGGCCCTTCCTGAAGGACAGAAGGTGAGGCTTGCTACGAGCTTCTCTGAGGTTTGGGAGAAGCTGCACCAGGATATACTGGCTGATAAGGTGTCTAAGAAGGGGATAGGCCATTACAGGAATACATTCAAGAGGATGTTTATAGATTTCAGGGAGAAGAGGTATCCTAATGTAAAGGGGCCGGATCAGCTGGGCCTTCCTTTCTTTAAGGAATACAAGAATTACTATGTGATAGAGCTCAACAGGCCCAATGGATGGCGCGGAGAGCTTATTGTAGTGAAGGTGCTTATGAAGCGGCTCTATCAGCTTGGGTATTGCAGTAAGGAGCTTATTGAGAAGCTTAAGGATATGAAGAAGCCCAGGGCAAATAAGAAGGAGTTTCCGGATATACCGAAGAGTAAGATGGAGAGACTCCTATCTTTTATAAAGACAGATAGACCGGACTACTATAATCCTATATATTTCATGGCTAGGACCGG
>CAYLIX010000018.1:0-13511 GCA_964383775.1 uncultured Planctomycetia bacterium | reverse complement strand
ATACCATATAATATTGTTATATGCAAATATTTTGGGTCTATACGGCCTATTCCTTGTATGGTTCCAGTTCTCTATAGTCGTATAGCGCGGGAAGATTGTACTCGGTATGGTAGTATTTTAAACTGTATGAATTGTAAGGCAGATTCCTTTCCAGCTGTTCCAGGCGGTGGCTGGCATAACTGGCATATTTTGAATTTGGATACAGGATAATCACATCATTATATACCTTCATCGTCATCTCTTTTATATGGTAATTCTTATATCTGAGTTCCGCAAGGGCAAATACGGCTGCTGCATGATATATGCTTGCCCTGTGTTGTGAGGTATACCTATCTAATCTCTGTATCTCCTCCTTGAGGATATAATCCCTCAAACTCTTATATATATCTTTCTCATCCTCTATCATCTTTCTGGTAATGTTGGGCTCTATTACTATCTCATCCTCTGCCTTTACCTTGGTCCTGAGCTCTACTATAGGCTCCAGGGCCTCTTCTACCTCTTCTTCCGTAAGCTCTTCTTCCGGCTCCTCGTAAAGAGGCTCATCTATTAGCTCCTCTTCATCCTCAACAGGCTTTGGCAGGACTGGAAAAGATTTAGGATAGTTTTCCTGGCGCTGGGCCAATGCCTCTGAGAAGCTAGCATACCCTTCTGTAATAGCGCCTATCTCCTTCTCCAGATCTTTTATCTCTTCTCTGGCAAGGTCTCTCTCACTTACAATAATAGACCTTTGGTGCTCTATCTCTCTTATCTTACCCTCAAGTTGCGAAGTAGCACTCCTATAGATAGCTATCAAACACCCGAAACATATCGTCAAAAGAAGTGTTATTACAAGCAACAGTTTAGATATGTCAGGCTTCTTCTTAAACCAATAAGCGACCTTGAGCACCTTTGCAAGCTCCGGATCAGCGGCATTGTCATAAGAGACGCCTATATAATGCTTATCGACGGTCATATCCTCCTGTGTCCTTACCCATCTGACCGTTGCATGGGTAACGATCGCCTTGGCATCTGGCTGAGTATTTATAAATAATTTCAGTTTTGTCTTATTCGGTACGAGGGTTTCAAATGCCTTACCCCGTACCGTTAATGTTTCAATACAGAGGCCGGTCTTTGATATGTCCTTGGAAAAACCCTGGTAAATATCAGCCTCCTTGGCTGCATCCCCTTCCTGCTTTTGAAACTCTACTGGCATGACCGATTCAAGGCGTATATATTCCCTGCGTTGATACTCAGGAGAGACCTCTGGCTTTATCTGCCCTGTAAGCATAAGCCATTCCCTCTTTGCCTTTGTAGAGAATCTTATATAAAGGATAATTATGGGAATGCAGAGGAGGATATACCAGCCAAGATAGAAGAATTCTCTCTTTATCATCCCTTGACCTCTAGGGCCTCCCTGTTCTGGAGGCGCTTCTTTTCAGTCACGCGGAATATCTTGGCCTTAAATAACTTTTTCGACACCACAAACTCATCCAGGAAGTCCATATCTCTCTTTTCTAGATACTCTTCTTTTGTCTTGACCAGCACAAAGAAGAGCTCCCTGTCATTCCATACAACGAGCTGCGGTAAGGCGTCATACCGCTCTATAAAGGACTTTTTGCCCTCGGGTGTAATATCAGGATGGATCTTTATGGACTCTATCTCATCCTTAAACTCTTCCTTAAGGCGGCCGAAAAATTCTACAAAGGGCTCACTGCTTAAGGCATAATGGTCGTAAACAAGGTCAAAAATGTTAACCTTGAAGGTTTCTTTATTCTCTTCCCTCTTTATAACCGTCTCCATAGAATGGAAATTTATCTGACGATAACAATTCTTTACAAAATCTACAACGCTTATCGTCTTTCCACCCAGGGTCTTGACGTGGCCTTCATCTACATAATCTGCTGGAAATCTCACTATGTTAGATTCGCCGAGACGCGTGCAAAAATCTTCTTCATTGAATTCTTTGGACGGATTTATTTCCTGGTAAGGTATCTCTTCGATAGGAAGTTCTGCTTCTATGGGGAGTATCTCCTGTGCTTCATCTATCTTTGGCAGCAGGGCATCTTTTTTATCGATCTTGCCCGATTCTTTTATTTCGTCCCAACCTCTTATGACATAAAATATCGCTGCCAGCCATATAAATATATTTATAGCAAACAGTGCCCAGAACACCATTGCCTCCTAATACTATAATATCAGATTTATCTTGCTTTCACTATAATATTAGCATAAAATAGAGAAAAGACAAGCAGAATTTAAGGTTTATCAAAAATAAAGGGGGTAGTATGGGGAATAGAAAGTATCTTTATATAGCGACGTCTCTCGTTCTCTTATGCGCATTGGTTTTTGGTATATATTCTAATGTAACTGCACAGAGGGCAAAGAATCTCTACAATTTTGTCACTTCCCGCGATACAGTAAATGTACATATAGGTGAATTCAGCGCCGCTGATTCCGATATAGATCCAAAGGCACTTATTACAGCCATAATCGGGCGTTTGCAAGAGAGAAAATCTGCCAATTTTAATATCGTCACTGACATAAGGGATGCTGATCTCTCTATAAATTGTAACATAGAGAAGTTTATCTACAGTAAAAAAGACCCTATCGATATCTTCTTACCAGTAGGATTGGTAGTAGACGTTATTGTCTCCAAAAACTATGCTCGCCTTGAATATACTATCAATGTACTGGATACTAAAAAGAATAAACCCAGCTGGAAGAGAAGATTAAAGGCAACTATAGATGAATCGAATATGCCGAAGCTAAAGAGCATACCCCTGGTGCTCGACAGGGCTGCTTATGTATTTATAAAAGAGTGCTTTGGCAAGCCTAAAGGAAGGCACAGGATATAAATCAGCTCTTAATAAGGGCTAGCGTCTCCTGTCTCGTCTTCTGATTCTTTCTGAAGATACCACGGACAGCGCTCGTTACGGTAAGGACACCTGGTTTCTTAACTCCGCGCATGGACATGCAGAGGTGTTCTGCCTCTACGATCACCATCGTACCCTTGGGTTTTAGTTTCTTCATTATTACATCTGCAATATCTGTAGTAAGCCTCTCCTGGACCTGAAGCCTCCTTGCGAGTATATCCACTACCCTGGCTATCTTACTAAGGCCTGTAATTCTGTTTCCCTTGGGCATATATGCTACATGGGCCTTTCCTATAAAAGGGAGCATATGGTGTTCACATATTGAGTATAATGGTATACCTTTAAGGAGTATTATCTCGTCGTGCTCTTTCTCGAATACGACTTCAAGCTCTTTATGCGGGTCTCTATTACTGCCGCCCAATATCTCTGCATACATCTGTGCCACTCTCTTTGGTGTATCCTTTATATCGCGCCTCTTTAGATCTTCACCCACGGCCTTCAAGATCTCACTTACGGCCTTCTCTATTCGCTTCTTATCCATGATCATTCTCCTCATTTACCTATACAAAAATTACTGAATATCCTATCGAGCATGTCATCTTCTATCGTCTCCCCCGTTATAGCGCCAAGGGCTGTAGTAGCCTCTCTCATATCAATCGTTATAAGCTCAGGGTAGACATTCTTCTTTAGGTTGTCTGATGCGCGCTCAAGTGCCTCATTTGCCCCAACTAGCAAGGCCTTGTGTCTTGCGCTTGTAACGAGCGCTGTATAATCTGAACTGACGCGGCCTCCCCATATCATCTTTGATATGGCATGCTCAAGTTCTCCGAGATTTTTGTTATCTTTTGCTGAAACTTCGACTATGGTCTTATCCGGCAGCAGGGCCTTTATGTCTCTTTTATTCAATCTTCCCGGAAGATCGATCTTATTTAATACTACAATGGTATTCTTGCCCATTGCCTCTTTCATTAATTTCCTGTCTTCGTCAGTAAGCGGCTTACTCGCATCAAGAACGAGTAGCACAAGATCGCTTGAGTTTAAGTGTAATCGACTGCGCTCTACGCCCTCTTTTATGACAATATCATCGCTCTCTATAATACCTGCAGTATCGACTAATCTTAGGGGTACACCGTCGATATTTATCATCTCCTCTATAGCGTCTCTCGTAGTACCGGGGATATGGCTTACTATAACGCGTCTTTGTTTAAGGAGTGCATTCATAAGGCTAGATTTTCCTACATTGGGCCTGCCACATATTACAGACCTTATACCTTCAGAGAGTATCCTGCCTTTATGAGAGGTCTCTATAAGCCCCTTAAGCCTGTCTGAAACTTCAGTTATCTTTGAATTTATATTATGTTGTGATAAAGGGTCTATATCTTCATCCGGAAAATCTATGGATGCTTCTATATTTGATAAGAGGTCTAGCAGCTCTTCCCTCAATGCCTTTATCTTCTTTGAAAGGTCACCTTCAAGCTGGCTCATGGATGCGCGGAGAGAGTCTTCTGTCTTTGCTTTTATGATATTTATCACGCTCTCTGCTTGCGCAAGGTCCATCCTTCCATTTAAGAATGCCCTCTTGGTAAATTCACCTGGCTCTGCCATGCGCGCACCATAACTCAATACCAGGTCCAGTACTCTGCGTAATGGCACAATACCTGAGTGGCAGTTTATCTCCACAATATCCTCTTTTGTATAACTTTTAGGTGTGCGCATTACAGTGAGAATTACCTCATCAATAGTCTCGTGTTTTTTATCTACGCGATTAATGATATGGCCATAATGAACCGTGTAATTTTTGAACTCCGACGGTCTTGTACCATTCTTTGATTTAAATATCTTATCAGCTATAGATAAAGAATCTCTGCCACTTAGGCGCACTATACCTATACCTCCATCACCTACAGGAGTAGAGATCGCTACTATAGTATCATTAAGATTGGGTCTCATATGTAAATGTCTTTATTGCCTCTCTTATTTCGCCTACCAGGAATAATGAACCAGTAACCAAGACCAGGTCCTTACTACCTGCTATTGACATAGCATGCATAAGTGCAGCCTTTGAATCTTCAAAGCCCCTAACTGGTCTATCTTTTATATATCGCGCTATCTCCTTTAGAGTAGCAGCCCTTGGATTTTCAGAGCGTGCAAGGACTATTTCTGCAGCAGCTGGAGTAAGAATTTTGCATATACCTTCTATATCTTTATCACGCGACATACCCAATACTAATAAAAGCCGTTCAAATCTGAAATGGCGTTTTATTGCATCTAGAAGTGCTTCTGCGCTTGCCTTATTCTGTGCGCCGTCAACTATGGTCAAGGGGTTCTCGTTGATCTTCTCAAGCCTGCCTGGCCAAGTTGCTTTTGATATGCCGTTTCTTACAGTTTCTTGTGAAATAAATATATTGTAGGCGCGTAATGCCTCTATAGCACCTATTGCAGTCGCTGCATTCATCATCTGATACTTACCTCTAAGATTCAATTCTAGCAATGAATACTCTGTAAATCTCGTCCATATATTAAAATGCTGTGAGTCACGATCAAAACTCATCTCATCTATGTGAATATCGCGCCCTACCAAGGATAACGATACACCAGTGTTCTTTACAGCCTCTTCTATTTCGCATAGCGCATCAATCTCTTGTGCTGCAGAGACTACCATAGAATCTTTCTTGATTATGCCTGCCTTCTCTCTTGCTATTTCTTGTATGGTATTTCCAAGAAAGTTAGTATGCTCTATACTTATAGGCGTGATAATTGACACCATGCTCTCTGCTGCATTAGTGGCATCGAGCCTTCCGCCAAGACCTGTCTCCATTACTGCAAAGTCTACTCCCCTTTCCTTAAAATATAGAAAGGCTGCTGCAGTGAAAATTTCAAAGAATGTAATCTTTTCTTTAAAGCGATCGAGATATGGCTTTATCTTCTCTATAACCTCTACAAAGGATTGTTTCGTTATCATCTCTCCGTCGATCTTTATCCTCTCGCGGCAAGATGTAAGATGCGGAGATGTATAGAGTCCTACTCTATAACCTGCCTCTCTAAGAATAGAGGTTATAAGCGCTGCTGTAGAGCCTTTTCCCTTGCTTCCAGCTATATGGATTATCTTTAAATCTTTTTGCGGATCCCCCAAAAGATGCAGTAGATCCTTTATCCTCTTTAAGGTAAAGTGCGATCCATAACCTGCAGGTGGGGTTCGTTCGTAGTTTATAAATTGGTCCAGGTAATTTAGGGTATCTTTGTAAGACATATCTTTTAGTGTTTGAAGTGCCTCATGCCAGTAAAGACCATGGCTATCCCTGCATCGTCTGCAGCCTTTATAACATCACTATCTTTTATAGATCCGCCTGGCTGTATCACTGCTGTTATCCCGGCCTTCTTTGCCATCTCAATACCGTCAGGCTTTGGGAAGAAGGCATCACTTGCAAGGGTAGCGCCCTTGGAACGCTCTCCAGCCTTTCTTGAGGCTATGATCACAGAGTCTACTCTGGACATCTGTCCTGCTCCCACGCCAACGGCCTTTGTTCCCTGGGCAAATACAATGGCATTTGACTTTACATGCTTACATATCTTCCAGCCGAAGATGAGGGATTTAAGCTGCTCTTGTGTAGGGGATACCTTTGTAACTACTTTAAGTCTCTTAGCATCCAGCCTTGCTACATCCCTATCCTGGACGAGCATGCCACCCACGACTTTCTTCATGTCCGGCTCAAAGTCCTTGGGAAGTTTCTTAAGGCTTGCAACTTCCATTATCCTTAAATTATTCTTCTTGGAGAATACCAAAAGCGCGTCTTTTGAATAACCCGGGGCGATTATGCACTCGACAAAATCTGCCTCTCTCATAATAGTCTCTGCTGTATCCTTATCGACCATTCTATTTAGACCCACTATGCTCCCAAATGCGCTTAAGCGGTCACAATCGAGTGCATCGAGATATGCCCTGCCAAGACTATCAGCGATGGCCGCTCCGCATGGGTTGGTATGCTTTATCACGCTTGCTGCAGGCTCATCAAATTCCTTCACTATCTCGAGCGCTGCATTTAGATCGATGATATTATTAAAAGACAGTGCCTTACCCTGAAGCTGTTTAGCATTGGATGTACTGGGCTCCTTGATATTCTCGTCCTTGTAGAATGCTGCCCTCTGGTGCGGATTCTCTCCATAGCGCAGGTCTTGGGCTTTCTTATAGTTTAGCTTAAGGTCTCCGGTAGGTTCTTTGCCGGAATCGCTCAGTTTTTTCTTGAGGTAATTATCGATCATAGCATCGTATTGGGCTGTCTTTTCAAATACCTCCATGGCTAGGGACTCGAGTGTCTTGTCGCTTAGAGAGCCATCGTTTGTCTTAAGCTCTTTTAATACATCACTATACCTATCTGGATTTGCAACTACAGCTACTGAGCGGAAGTTCTTTGCTGCACTCCTTAACATAGAAGGTCCGCCTATATCGATATTCTCTATGGCTTCTTCAAATTCAACACCAGGTTTTTCAATGGTCTTCTTAAATGGATAGAGATTCACGACTACCATGTCTATAAGCTCTATACCGTGCTTCTTTGTCTGTTCCATGTGGTCATCCTTGCTCCTAAGCGCAAGGAGTGCTCCATGAACCTTTGGATGGAGCGTCTTTACCCGACCATCGAGCATCTCAGGAAATCCAGTATAGTCAGAGACATCCCTTACTGGTATACCGAGAGAGGCTATCTTCTTGGCCGTACCCCCCGTCGAGAGCATCTGGGCGCCCAATTCATGTAACCCCTTTACAAACTCATCAAGACCACTCTTATCTGATACACTGATTAAGACCCTCTTTACCTTCACTTACTACCTCCTTTAGACATTGAACTTAAAATTAATGATATCTCCATCCAGCACTATGTACTCTTTTCCTTCCGTCTTAAAGTGCCCCTTCTCCTTTGCTGCATGCATTGATCCGCACTCTTTAAAGTCTTTAAAGTTTACCACCTCTGCGCGTATAAAACCCCTCTTAATATCTGTATGTATCTTACCTGCTGCATCATGCGCATTTGTACCATTTTTTATCATCCAGCTCTTTGCCTCATTGCCTTTTGTAGTATAAAAGTGTATGAGTGACATCATCTCATATGAGGCAGTGATAAACTTTTGGCGTGCAGATATATCTATGCCAGCATCCTTTAAAAAATTTGGCCTCTCATCTTTGGGTAATTCTGCTATGTCGCTTTCGATCTTACCGCAGAATTCTATGAACTTAAGACCCTTCTCATTTGCGTATTCACTAGCTGTCTTGGATACACCTTTGGTAATCTGCTCTTCAGATATATTGGATATGACAATAAACGGCCTCTGCGACAGAAATTGATACCCCACTATCAACTTTTCCTGCATGGGTGTCAATTTTAAAAAGCGTATTTCTTGCTCTTTATCCAGCGCCTCTTTACACAATACAAGGACATCGTATTCATTCTTAAATTCCTTAATACCCCTTTTAATCTCCTTGGCTATCTTTTCCAGGCGCCTCTGTATTGCATCTAAGTCTCTCAATATAAGATCTGCCTCAAAGTCTTTAAGGTCTTTTAAGATATCACGTCCTGAGAAGGTGCCTATGCAGTACACAAGGGCATCTACATCCTGGATATGCTTTGGATTGTATCCTGGCATATCAACGAATGTAATCTCTGAATATGTAGTCTTCTTTGGCTTGACAATGGATGCTATATGGTCCAGTCTCTCGTCAGGGATGAAGATCGTTCCTAGGTGGGGTTTTGTAAAATCACGTTCTTTAGCAGGCCTCTCTGTAATGGCATTAAACACTGTTGTCTTACCACTTCCTGGAAGGCCTACGATTCCTATCTTCATATTTCTTTCTTGCCTCACACTGAAGTGTGAGCTACATGTTACAAATGTTTTACAAAAAGCTCCATGAGATCATGTCCCATGAGTTCACCGAGGCTGCCTTTTTTGGCATTTGCCTCGCCAAAGCTATTAAGGCCATCACCCTTGGATACGCTTCCGCCACAAATAAGTAGCGGTACAGGGTCGCCTGAGTGGGCCTTTATCTTGCATGGGGTTGAATGATCAGCAGTGATAGTCAATAGAGCATCTTTTAAGCTTATCTTAGGAAGGAGATTTCCGAAGAAATACTTATCTATATCTTCAATGGATTGTTTCTTCTTCTTGTAATCACCGTCATGCGCAGGTTCATCAGGGCCTTTTAAGTGGATATAGAGCGCATCGTATGTCTTTAGTGCCTCTACTACCTTATCTGCGCGTAATGGATAGTCTTTTGAGGCATTCCCAGTAGGAAGAGGTATCTCTACAATATCCATGCTCGTAAGGAGCGCGATTCCCTTTTCAACCGGCATCTCTACAAAACAGCCAAATTTTAGATTGAATTTCTTACTTATGTCTGGGAACTTTGGCAGGCTATCTCCAGCATCACGCGTAAGGATAAGATTCCCGGGAAGTTTGCCGTCTTTTATTCGCTTCTTATTTACTTCAGATGCATTCAAGACTTCTGTGGATACTTTTAGGAATTCATTCGTAAGATCTGCGCCATCTATAGCAGCCTGGTTCTTCTCATTACCCTTGGTAGGCTTACATTCCATTACCAGATTATCAAACTTCTCAAGTGCCACACCATAAACGCCCTCTTTTTCATAAGCAGGGTCTGTATTGGTTACCTCAGCAGAGAGCTTGCCATCCTTCTTTATTACAAGCACGCCTCTGTGGCCTATTGTATTCTGGAATTTAAAGGTGGCATTGGTAAGCCTTACTTTGTCATTGACCTCTTTACAGAGCGCAGTCGCTTCTTCAGTGGTAAGGTTTCGTCCCACACGCCTGTCTATAATCTTAGAAGAGGTGCCTTCTCTCGTTGCAAAGTTCACTCTGTAGGCAAGATCTCCATCCTGAATATCTAATCCTACTGCAAAGCTCTCTAATGGTCCACGTCCTGTATAAAGTTTACCAGCATCGTAACCCAGTATGCTTATTACAGCTACATCACTTTCAGGAGCAACACCTTTGTGGACCGTATGCACAAAGCCCATCTTAGCATTCTTAGCCAAAGAGTCTATATTCGGGGTATTTGCAGCCTCAAGCGGTGTCTTATTCCCCAGTTCCTCAATAGGCCTATCCCCCAATCCATCCAATACCACATATATAAGCTTCTTACCCATATTATAGCTCCTCCTCTAGAGGGTATAATTATATCAAATATACTGGATAAGTCAATGAGGTTGGGATTATGCAGCCTGGAGCACTTCTTCTCTTGTATCAGGACCAAGCTCTCTATCTGGATCGATCCTTTCAATAGGCGGTATGTGTATGTTACGGAGGGCATCTATAACGGCTTGTATGGCTTCTTGTGTTGCTTCATTCACATCTATATCAATATCAACATCCACAATGTCTTTACCAGTAATAAGCTTATATTGCTCGTTTATACGCTTAAATACACCAGAGACATCAACTGCATATTCATCGCTCTCTACATCAGGAATATTGCTCGCTGCAAAGGCGATATTTAGTAGTGCAATAAGGTGTCGCTTTAACACATCAAAATTATCACCTTGTATAGATACAGCGCCACTACCTATCTCCTCTTCAGATGTAATGCCTGTGGCTCCGTCGGTTTTAGTCTTTTTGCAATATATGCTAATAAGTTTACCATTGCCATTTTGTGAAATCTTGCCAAACCTAGCCCCTGGGTATAATTCCTGGAGCCTTTCCCAGGATCGTACTATAGCACGATATTCATCTGACTCCTCAGGCAGAAGATCTTTATTAACACTCATCGTAAAGCTCTTGCCTTCCATAGAGTCGTCTATATAGCCTACTCCCAATTCTCCAAGTATCTCTTCATCCTCTGTAAGAAGTATATCTAGGATCTGTTGTAATGTTTCCCTATCTTTGGGGAAGGCATTGCTTACAAAATATGGATCTAGACTGGATATCTCCTCATAAGAGCTACAGAATGTCTTCGTATCTGTTTGAATATACTGATCTATGCCTACTTCTTGGATTCTCTTGGCTATCTTCTCCAGCATCTCATATGGAAGGCTTACCTTAGGCCAGTTGAGGTCTTTTAAGCTGGATACCTTTTTTCGGGTTAGACATGCTATTACCTTGCGTGCTGTATCAATATTGCTAAAAGCAGAATAAAGATTACCAAGATTTACCTTACCAAGTTCTCTTGAAAGGGTAATATACCCTGTAATATTCTCATATTTATCTGGATTAGACTGTATAAGAGTTGCTGCTTTTTCCAGAGTCTGGTACGGAAGTTTTAGATTAACCCACTGAAGGTCTTCTATGTTTGATGCGTCTTTTTCGGTTAAATATGCCACTACATCGCGCACCTTCTCCATATCACCAAAAGCTGAGTAAAGTTGTCCGAGATTTACTCTGCCAAGCTCTTCTGCAAGGGTAAGAGATCCTGCAATACCTCTATATTTATCTGTGTCGGCGAGTATAAGCTCTGCGGCCTTTTCTATGGTTTCATACGGAAGCTTTATATTAGACCAATTAAGGTCTTCCATTTTGGATACATCCTTATTTGTCAAACAGGATATTACCTCTCGCGCTGTATCAAGATTACCAAATGCTGAGTAAAGATGTCCAAGATGTGCTCTACCGAGCTCTTTTGCAAGAGTAATATAACCTATAACACCTTTGTATTTATCAGGGTTGGCTTGTATAAGGTAAGCGGCCTTTTCTAGAACATCATAGGCATATCCTATTTTTAGCCAATTAAGGTCTTTTAATTCGGATGCATCTTTATTTGTTAAATAAGATATTATTTCTCGTGCTGTATTTATGTTACCAAAAGCACTGTAAAGCTGTCCAAGATGTACTTTACCAAGCTCTCTTGCAAGGGTAATGTATCCTGCAATATCTCTGTATTTATTCGGATTAGCAAGTAAAAGCCCTGCTGCCTTCTCCATAGTCTCATATGGAATATTTACGTATAGCCATTGAAGATCTTCTATATTTGACGCATCTTGCTTGATTAAGTGCGTTATCACATCCCGAGCCTTCTTTATATCACCAAAAGCTGAGTAGAGTTGTCCAGGATGTATCTTGCCTAGCTCTGTCGCAAGGGTAATGCATCCTGTAACGTATTTATATTTATCAGGATCAGCAAATATAAGTTTCGCTGCTTTTTCTAAAATTTGGTATGGAAGATTTATATATGGCCAATTAAGGTCTTTTATTTGGGATGTATCTTTCTTTGTCAAATAGGCTATTGCATCTCGTGCTATATCAATATTATCAAATGGTGTATAGAGACTACCAAGATTCACCTTACCAAGCTCCTTTGCAAGAGTAATATACCCCGTAACACCTTTATATTTATCTGGGCTGGTAAGTATGAGTTCTGCCGCTTTTTCTAAAGTTTCTTATGGAAGTGATATCTTAGGCCAATTAAGTTCTTGTATTATTGATGCATCTTTTTTTGTTAAGTGGGATATTACTTCTCGTGCTATATCAATACTACCAAAAGCTGTATAAAGATTACCAAGATTCACCTTACCAAGCTCATTTGCAAGGGTAATGTATCCTGTAACATCTTTATATTTATCAGGATTAGCAAGCAAAAGTCCTGCTGCCTTTTCTAGAACTTGGTATGAAAGTTGTATATATGGCCAATTAAGGTCTTTTATTTGGGATGTATCTTTCTTTGTCAAATAGGATATTGCTTTCCGTGCAGCATCTATATTATTGAAGGCTAAGTAAAGCTGTCCGAGATTTACTCTGCCAAGCTCTTTTGCAAGAGTAATATAACCTACAACACCTTTGTATTTATCAGGGTTGGCTTGTATAAGGTAAGCGGCCTTTTCTAGGGTCTTATACGGGAGGTCTATTCTTAGCCAGTCAAGATCTTCTATATTTGACGCATCTTCTTTTGTCAAATAGGATATTACTTCTCGTGCTATATCTATATGACCAAAAACTGTATAGAGATGGCCAAGATTAACCTTGCCAAGTTCTTCTGTAAGGGCAATATATCCTGCAATGCCTTTATATTTATTTGGATTGGCAAATATGAGAGTTGCTGCTTTTTCTAGGGTCTTATACGGGAAATTTATTCTAGGCCAATTAAGATCTTCTATGTGGGATGCATCTTTCTTTGTTAGGTAAGCTATGATTTCCCGTGCTTTATTTATATTGCTGAAAGCCGAGCAAAGCTGCCCAAGGTTTATCCTACCAAGCACCTCTGCAAGCGCAATGCATCCTGTAACGTTTCTGTATTTATCTGGGTTAGACTGTATAAGAGTTGCTGCCTTTTTCAGAACTTCATATGGAAGCTCTATCTTGGGCCAACCGAGGCTTATCTCTATAGAGTTGTCATCTGCATATAATCTCAAAAAGGCTTGAAAATGATTTGCCTTCTGAGAAAAACACCCTTGTAAAGTTCTAAAGACTATCTTACTTGCTTCAAGTTCTTTATCTAGTACATCCGTCAATTTAAATAGACCTTTAATACCTCTATATTCATCAAGCCTGTCATTATGATAAGCGCTAAGAAGTTCATCTAAAGCAATAAAGAAGGTTTCGCTAGGTAATACCATTTTTTGATATGTCTTTTGTTCCCCAAATAATGCATTAACCTCTCTCGTACCTCTCACAGGGCTTATGCTCCCCAATGAAGGTATGCTCACCTTCATATCTCTTATTAGG